>JAAZLU010000065.1 GCA_012799165.1 Clostridiales bacterium | reverse complement strand
GCTTTCCGATGCGGGTTTCGGTCCTGTCCGAGAGGCTGCCGAAGAAAGGCAGAAGGAACAGGGCCAGCACGTTATCCGCCGCCATGATTACACCCGAAAGAGTCTCGTTGAGGTGGAATGTCCGCGTGAGTATCAGAGGGATTACATTATCGTACATCTGCCAAAATGCGCAGATCGAGAGGAATGCGAGACCTACCAGGACGGTTCGCTTGTTATTGAGCTTCATTTGCCACTCCTTTTAGATATTTCAAAAATTATTGCCAACTATTATTGAAAGCTGCCCTCGCTCCGCATCTGGATACTGTGCGCGGCGCAGCTAATCCAGCAACATATAAGCCGATATGCCGACCACTTCATCCCCATCCATCTCGAAGAGCAGGGTGGGGCCGTTGTATTTCCATTCTTCTTCGCCTTCGTAGTCGATGGAACTTGGGCAGTAAAAATAGTAATTATCTCCCAAGCCATACAGATTCGGCGGGCTGCCAGCCTCAGCATCGGGATACTTGGCCAAAAGCTCGGTGCTTGTGGAGCCCGGATGAATCCCCAGCGGAGTTTCAACTTCCGGATTGCTCGTATGCACGCTCAGAAGAACCTGATTGCCACTGAGACCCGTAAAGTACGACGAACCGTCAAGCGTGGGATAGTCAAACCCCATCCAAGCGTCGTAAGTCCCGTGTCCGGGTTGGTAATAGCTCTCCTCGCGATAGCCAATTCCGAGCGAATCCAAGTTATCCAGACTGCCCGGGCCAAACACCGTTTCGTAACCTATTACGCGAAGGCCTATCCTCTCGTCTATAAGTGCGTGGTTATTCCATCTGTCCGGACCGTAATTCGCGTTAATCGAATTTTCTACAAGGCTTTGGGTCTCCTCCATGGCCTCTGCGGCGAGCTTGCGATAAGGATTAAGCGGGTCATCGTCTCCCGCAGAAAGAGCAGCCTCCCGTGCATCCGCCTCGCTAAAGCATCCTGCCATAACCGTATATCTCTGCCCGTTATAATCATCGAAATACAGGGCGAGCAGGGCTTCGGTGGAAGGATCGCTCGGAATGTACCCGCGGCCCGTAGCCTCGTAACCCTCAATTTCGCCGTACATCATAAAGTTATAGCTCATAACATACGATACCCTGTACATCTCGACCATCTCTCCGTCCTGGGCCGCCATGCCCAGATTCAGGGAATCGATCGAACTAATCTCGATTTCGCAGGGGAAATAACCCTTATTGTAGGCAACTTGGCGCGCCGCAGCCTGAGCCCAGCGCAAAGTGCGCAGCTCCGCCTCGTCGCGAGCAACCAAGACATTATCGCCATAGTCGTATGGCATGGAAAACGGCAGTATCTTGCCGGGATCTTCCGTGCCCGGTGTTTGAGTATCATCCGTACCCGTCTGATTGTTATCGCTGTCTCCGGTATTATCGCTCGTATTGTCGCTAGGTTCTTTGACATCCGAAACAACTTCGCTCGGGTCGTTGTTGTCGGGTACTTCAGGGTCGCTGCTAACATTCTTTTTGCAGCCCACTGCAAGCAGCATCGCAGCTATCAGTAAGAAAGTTAAAATTTTCTTCATAATTTCACCTCCCGGCTCCTGGCTCGGCAGTTATTTTGCAATAAGACACTCTATGCTAAATTAGTATATATTATTGACAGCCAAGCCGCAAACAATCGTTGAAAAGATTAAACTGTTTTTGCGAAAACTTAACAGAAATTTTACTTCGATTCCGCACATCTACTTCTTTATTATGAGCCCCCGCCCCGAATTTGCATCGCAAGAGGCGGACCCTCACCCTGCTTAGACTGCACAAAAAAGAGCGAGACTCTTTCGAGCCCCACTCCGCGTGCAATGAAATATGTATTCTAGCTAATTCCTGTAACTTCGATCCGTTTAATCCACAGCTGTCTTTGCAGGAAAAATTTTATTTCGTCATCGTATTTGACTTTGACTCCGGGCTTGGGTAAAAACACTTTGCCAAGCTCCGTCTCAACTGTCATATACTCGTTTTCGTCCGGGCGGAAATTGTCGCTGACAAGACTTGCCAGCACAGTCTTAAAGACTCCCACTCAACATCCGCTCGTCTCCACTTCGACAAAGATATTCTTCTTGCCTTCTTTCAGCATATAATCCTTCAAATCCTTGGTCAGTATGATTTTCATGAGTACCACCTCCTGCTGTGTGCTCGCTTTCCTCTGAAAGCGGGGCCGTCCCCTTTCGAGGCTCGCCCCCGTTAACAGAATGCATAAGGTTTAGTAAATTCCATCGATAAAGATTCGCTTCATCCAGAGCAGCTTCATAAACGAAAGCTTTACTTCGCTCCCGTAGCGAACTCCGCTCTTGGGCAAATATATTTTACCCAATTCGGTCTGCTCCGTCATAAAGTATCTCTCATCTACATGGATGTCGTCATCGACAAGACCTGCCGATATAGTCCTTGAGACACCTCCTCAGGTTACACAGTTCTTCACCTCGACGATGATATTTTTGCGCCCTTCCTGAATCATGTAGTCCTTTAAATCTTCAGTCAATGTTATTTTCATAGGCATCACCTCCCGTTATGTGCATAATACGCACTTTAGCGAGAGATTTCAGTGACGCGGTCACATTGTCCGAATAAACCCGGCACGCCCATTAATTATATTATATTATCCTTGGTTATTCTTGTGCAAAATATTACAGTAAGGCAATTACAATAATCGACAAAAATATCATTAGTAAGATAAAATGACGGCAGCTGAGCTGCCGCCGTCATAATTGTAGTCGTCAATCTTAAATTAACGCTTCGAGAACTGAGATGCGCGACGAGCCTTCTTGAGGCCGTACTTCTTTCTTTCCTTCATTCTCGGGTCTCTCGTCAGGAAACCTGCCGCCTTGAGCACCGCTCTGTTTTCGGGATCCGCCTGGCAAAGTGCCCTGGAGATTCCATGGCGCAGCGCCCCGCTCTGGCCCGTTGTGCCTCCGCCATAGACGGATGCGAGCACATCGTACTTACCCGATGAGCTTACGATCTCCAGAGGGCGTCTAACCTCGTTCTTGAGGAGCTTGAGCCCTCCGAAATACTCGTCGAGAGTTTTCTTGTTTACCGTGATGTTTCCTTTGCCGGGAATGAGTCTTACTCTGGCAACGGAAGACTTTCTTCTGCCGGTCGCTGCATACTGCAATTTAGCCATTTTTTACTCCTCCCTTCCTAAAATTCCCACACTTCGGGCTTCTGTGCCTCGTGAATGTGCTCCGGTCCCACGTAGACCTTCAGCTTCTTGTACATCTTGCGTCCGAGCGGACCCTTGGGCATCATGCCCTTGACCGCGTGCCTTATAATCTCTTCAGGCTTTTTCTTCTGCAACTCCTGGAAGCTTACCTCCTTGAGCCCACCGGGATATCCGGAATAGCTCTTGTAGATTTTCTTTTGCGCCTTCTTACCCGTCACCTGAATCTTCTCGGCATTGATTACTATTACGTAATCGCCGGTATCGATGAACGGAGTATAGATCGGCTTTTTCTTGCCCCGGAGTATCGATGCGGCTTCCGATGCGAGTCTGCCGAGGGTCTTGCCTTCAGCGTCGAGCACGTACCATTTTCTATCGATCTCCGAAGGCTTGGCAATGTAACTGGACATTTTCCTACCTCCCTGCCTACTTGGATGCATATACGCATCGCGTTCGGCGCCTACTCTTATGGCTGCCGGCCATAATTTTCGGCACTACTACTGTTAGTTCGGCCTAGGGCCCCGCAGGGCCTGTACCTTTCGAATTCCTGCGCCGTTTCACATCTGCGCGAAATCGATTCATCTAATCGCATCTCCGCAGGCGAAACAATCGCGCTCGGTCATTGTATCTTCAATGCGCAGGCTTGTCAACCACCAAATTTTGCTTGCATTTAATGGCAATATGGAATTTAAAAGATGTATGTGATAAAATAACAATTCAAATTTGAGACTTTACCGCTTTAGAGAATTGTAGAGAAAGGAAGCTTTAAAATATGAGAATATCTAAACTGCTCAAAGAAAATGATTACAGCATATCTTTCGAGGTGTTCCCTCCCAAGCCGGGGGCTTCATTCGATTCGGTTATGGAATGCACAAGCAGTCTCGCGGCGCTTAAACCGGATTTTTGTTCCGTCACCTATGGCGCTTCCGGAAACACTGCAGGCAATACTGTCAAGGTAGTAAAATATGTACAGGACGAGTTGGGAATGACCCCCCTTGCTCATTTGACCTGCGTGCAGTCCTCAAAGGAAGACATCGACAAGGTGCTCGCTGAGCTTAAAGATGCCGGGATAGTGAATATAATGGCCCTGCGAGGAGACTTACCCAAAGACATAGAAGATCTGAAGACGGATTTTAAATATGCATCTGAGCTCATTGAATACATAAAATCCAAAGGGGATTTTTGCATAGGCGGAGCCTGCTATCCGGAGGGACATCCCGAAAGCCCGGATAAGCAGAGCGACCTTGAAAATCTTAAACGAAAGGCAGAGGCGGGAGCGGAATTTCTTACCACCCAGATGTTCTTCGACAACAGCATATTCTATAATTTTATGTATAGGGTGCGAGATATAGGGATAGAAGTTCCCATAGTTCCGGGGATAATGCCCCTTACTTCTTCTCAGCAGATTTCGCGCATAAAGGAACTTTCAGGCGCAAATCTTCCGCCCACCCTCCTGGCGATGGCGGATAAATTCCGAAACAATCCCGAAGCCATGAAGCAAGCGGGCATCGTGTTTGCGAGCCTTCAAGTATTAGATCTGATATCTAACGGCATAAGAGCCTTCCATATTTATACGATGAACAAGGCTGAGATTTACGAAGGTATATACGAAAATGTGAGGTCAGCCATTGGCAGATAGCAAGATTCTCTCAGAACAAGATAAAAAAGAGATAGCGCGCTACCTCGGATACGGAAAGGTAAAACCCGATCCTGAGACGGAAAGTCTTATAGATATCGTTGCCGAGGAAGCGATTTCGGCTGTCGAATTTCGACGAATTTATATTTCTGCACCAGTCTTGGACTGCGCGGACGATGCGAGCGAGCTTAATGCGGCGGACGAGCCGGATGCCTTGGGGAAATTGGAAATACTCGGAAAGAGAATAAGCAGCACCGGCCTTGCCCGAAATCTCACCGGATGCGACAGATGCTATATTATAGCTGCAAGCTTGGGCGCGGAGTGCGACCGCCTTATGGCCAGATACGCTTCCGCCTCCATGGCAAAAGCAGTGGTGCTTCAGGCCGTCTGCACTCAGCTTTTAGAGACGCGATTGAACGAACTCGAAAGGGAACTCGCCGATCTTCCCGAAAATTCCGGCAAAATTTTTCGCCCGAGATTTTCGCCCGGCTACGGCGATTTGGATATTGCCTTGCAAGGCTGGATTTTAAAGGTACTGGAGGCACCCAAAAAGATAGGGCTCTCTCTAACGCAGAGCAAGATGCTTACACCCTCCAAGAGCGTTACGGCTTTCTTGGGAGTCGCTCGTGCGGACGGATGCCCGGAAAAAGGCACAGTTTTCGAATCGGGCTGTTCTAGCTGCGATAAAAAAGATTGCGCCATGAGGCAGGAAAACTAACAGAAGGGAAGCTTAAAATATATGAATTTTACGGACTTGCTTAAAAAGAGAATGGTCTTTTTGGACGGAGCCATGGGGACGCTTCTTCAGGAAGCCGGCCTTATGGCCGGAGAGAATCCGGAGGACTGGAACATTACAAAGCCTTCGCTCATAGAAGATATTCACTTCGAATACTTATCCGCCGGAGCCGACGTAGTCTATACGAATACCTTCGGAGCCACCGGCATAAAACTGGAGTCCGAATACGAGCTCGAAGATATCGTAAGATCTGCAGTCAAAAACGCGAAGAAGGCGGTCACAAGAGCCGGTAAAGGATTTGTAGCCTTGAGCCTATCTTCCACCGGCAAGCTTTTAAAACCCTTAGGAGACTTAGGCTTCGAAGAAGCCTACGAATCGTATAGAGAAGTCGTAGGAATAGGCAGCAAGGCAGGAGCGGATTTGATAGTCGTAGAAACTATGTCCGACACTTACGAGTTGAAATCCGCCGTGCTCGCCGCAAAGGAGTCCGACCTCCCGGTGATGGCTACGGTCGCCTTCGACGAGAAGGGCAAACTCCTGACGGGTGCGGATCCGGTGGCGGTAATAGCCCTTTTAGAAGGGATGAAAGTCGATGCGCTCGGTCTCAATTGCGGTCTCGATCCCCGCAAGGCCGCTCCGATAATAGATGAGTTTTTAAAGTATTCTTCAACTCCTGTAGCGATAAAGCTCAACGCCGGCCTGCCCGTTCAGAAGGACGGCAAAACCGTCTTCGATATTTCACCGAAAGAATATGGAGCTTTAATCGCGCAGTATGCGGCTAAAGGCGTGCAGCTCGTTGGAGCTTGTTGCGGCTCCACTCCGGAACATATAAGAGAGCTTGTAAAAGCCTGCTCATCCCTGCCGTATGTGCTACCTGTTCGAAAAAACCATACGCTTATATCTTCCTACGGACCCGGACTTGTGGTCGAAGACCACACGATAATAGGAGAGCGGATAAACCCCACCGGAAATAAAGCCCTAAGGCAGTCCCTTGCGGAAGGAGATTTTTCTTATGCCGTTAAAGAAGCTATCGCGCAGGAGGAGGCGGGGGCTCACATTATAGACGTTAATGCAGGCTTGCCGGGCATAGACGAAAAGGCCGTCGTATGCCGGCTGGTCTCCGATATTCAGCGGGTGACCCCCCTGCCGCTTCAGATAGACTCCGCTTCCGCCGATGTTATAGAGGCCGCGCTCAGAATTTACAACGGTAAGGCCATGGTGAATTCCGTAAACGGAAAAGAAGAATCCATGGAGAGGATATTCCCTACCGTGGCTAAGTACGGAGGAGTTGTGGTCGCCCTCACCTTAGACGAGGACGGGATTCCGGACGATGCCGCCGGCAGGTTTTTAATTGCGAAAAAGATAGTGGAGAGGGCGAAGAGCTTCGGTATAAGTAAAAAGGACATCGTAATTGACCCGCTCTGCATGACTATAAGCGCAGTGCCGACCGCCATGAAGGAGACTCTTGCGGCCGTAAAGATGATAAAAAAAGAGCTGGGTGTTAAGACCATTTTGGGTGTCTCAAATATCTCCTTCGGGCTTCCGAGGCGCGATATAATCAATGCGAATTTTTATGCGAAAGCTCTTCATGAGGGGCTCGATTTTTCGATAATAAATCCCCTCTCGGAGAGTATGCGGGCCACATACAACGCATATCGAGTGCTTTCCGGAGATAAGGACGGACTGAACGAATACATAGAGATTTACGGTTCGTCCGCCGCTCTGAAGACAGGAAGTAAGCCTGCGCAGAGTGCAAAGACTTCAGGGGCGGCAAAAAGCAAAACTGCTCCTACAAGTCTTCGAGAATGCGTATTGAAAGGTTTAATTAGCGAGGCGGCAAAGGCCGCGGAAGAGCTGCTGGCGACAATGACCGCCATGGATATCATAAACACGGAACTTGTACCGGCACTCGACGAAGTGGGAGAGGGCTTCGAAAAGGGCAGCGTATTTCTCCCCCAGCTGATGATGAGCGCCGAAACTGCTGCCGCGGCTTTCGAGATTCTTAAAAAAACTCTGCCTGCCGCCGAAGATGCCGGAAAGGGACCTGTCGTAATCGCCACGGTCAAAGGAGATATACACGATATAGGAAAGAATATCGTTAAGGTTCTCCTGGAAAATTACGGTTTTAAGGTCGTGGATTTGGGCAAGGATGTAAACCCCGAAGAGGTCGCGAGGGTCTGCGTCGAAAAAGAAGCGAAATTGCTCGGTCTTTCAGCCCTCATGACGACTACCGTGGAAAATATGGCCCGAACTATAGAAATTGTCCGCAGAAAGTCTCCTGCCACCTCCATAATGGTAGGCGGTGCAGTACTAAACGCAAAGTACGCGAAATCCATAGACGCGGATAGATACTGCAAGGATGCGATGGAATCCGTAAGATATGCTTTGGAGATATTCGCGTAGACACGCAGCAAGGCTTGAGCAAGGCATCCGTGTGCCGGAAATGTCATTTTCGCCTGTCCACCGTACACGAAAAATCTGAATTACCACTCTAGAGAGCTATTTTCTCATCTCCCAAGCTGCAATATTGGTAATATATCTCCAATTATTCCCACTTCTGTTAACCTGTTACATATATCAGGCACATCTGCTCCTCTCAAAATAGCTGCCGTGTACGGTGTGTTGTAGAAAAAAGACTTTTGGGCACATTTTTTTGGATTTCTCATTGGAAAAGCCCGAATTGTGTGACAAAAACTGTATTTTTGATTGTGCACCGTACATTTCACCTTAAAAAATCCGACGTATTCTCTGCCTGGAAGCGGTATTGAAGTGTCGAAGGAACATGTCAACATATTTATTATGTCTATAGCACAAAGATTTCTTAATTAATTGTGTCATTTACACTAATCGAATGAGACTCTCAATCGAAGCGTAGAATCACGTGTACGGTGCGTTGCGGAAAAAGAACTTTTGGGCACACTTTCAAGGAATCAGATTCCTGCACATCCGGAGCAGACTCCCGAGCAGCTGCTTTCGGAACATCCGGTGCATTCGTCACCGATGCGCTCGTAGGTATTTATCCTATATGTGAGCCCCCCGTCGAGAACGGGTTCTCCCATATGTGCGAGCCTCCAATCGCCGTCTGCGCGAAAATCCGGAAACCATGTATCCGGATCCTCTGCCTCCGCATCCACTTCGGTTAGCTGAATGCTATCGCAGAGCGGAAGGAACTGCCTATATACCTCGCCGCCGCCGAATATATTTATATTTTTGGAGCGAAAGAGCCAGCCGCCGTAGGGCTGATTCCCCTGATATCCGAGGAAGTCCAGCAGGCTGTCCATATCATTGAAGACGCCGAAAACCCAGCGCTTCCCTTCGTTTTCGATAAGTTCTATTCCGGGTTGCATGCTCCCGGATAGGACGAGGTTGTGCCTGCCGGGAAGCGGCTTTCCACCGGGCATGGATTCCAGAGTCTTGCGACCCATCACGACTATGCCCCCGAGGCTCAGCTCCTTCAGCTGTTTTAGATCCGAGGGTAAGCGAAAGAGCAGAGACCCGTCTCTGCCTATCGCTAAATTTTTATCGACCACCGCAACCGCTCTCATAACTGACTCATCCTTTCGTTCCGCCGCTGCCTGTCGATTTCGTAGAGCAGCACCGCCGCGGCGTTCGAAGCGTTAAGTGAATCTATTTTGCCCCTCATGGGTATTGAGAGCACTTTGTCCACCTTCTCCTTTGCAAGGCGCGAAATACCTCTTCCTTCGCCGCCGATCACGATCGCCATGGGCCCCGAAAGCTCCGCGTCCGAATAATTCTCGCCGTCCATATCCAGCGCCGCGACCCAAAGGCCGCGCTCCTGAAGCTCCTCGATGCAGCGGTTGATATTTGTAACCTTCACCACCGGCACATACTCGATGGCGCCGGCGCTGGCCTTAGCCACGACCTCCGTGAGCCCCACCGCGCGCCTCGAAGGGATAATCACCCCGTGAGCCCCCGCTCCGTCCGCGCTCCGAAGAACGGCGCCGAGGTTGTGGGGATCTTCGAGCCCGTCTAGAATAACTATTAGCGGATCTTCTCTACGCTCCTGCGCGGCTGCAAATATGTCGTCCAGCTGCGCGTAGTTCTTTGCCGCGGCATAGGCCGCCACTCCCTGATGGGGCCTGCCGGGGCAGAGTTTGTCCAGCACAATCTTCTCGACATAGTGCACATTTATCTTTGCCTCTGCAGCCATGGAGGCTATCTTCTTAGCCGAGCCCACGGCATCGATCTGCATAAGAAGCTTATCTATGCTCCTTCCGGACTTTATGGCCTCCATTACAGGGTTTCTGCCTATTATCAGATTCGGGTCGAGCTCTGCTTCCCGCCTCGCGGAGCGACTGGCAGGGGCGCCTTCAGCTTTTACAAGGGCGGGCTTTGCTGCGCTCCTGCGTCCGCGGCTCGTCGGAGCGGATTTTTTATCCGAAAAGCCCTGACGCTTTGCTGTCGCTGCGACGGGTTTGGCACGCCCGCTCTTTGTCGCTTCCGTTTTGCCGCGACCTGCGCCTTTTGAAGCGAAAGACTTGGATGGTGCTTCCTTTTGAAGCCTGCCGTCCGGGCCTATCTCGTGATTGCTCCTCTTATTTTTTCCCCTGCGGCTCGCGCTCTGGCGGAGCCTCGGATTATCTCTCTTTGCCATTCTTTTCACCAAAATTCATTAATAATTTCCGCGCGGAATAAAGCCGCAAAGCGGTCCTGCTTCGTTTACTCCATGCTGCGGGCAGATTCACAGACTAAACCGCTATCGGTATATCCTTAACCTGTGGGCCCGTCTGGTAATCTTCCAAAATCACATCGTCGGGCGTAAAGTCGTAGAAGTCAGTAATTTCGGGGTTAAGACGGAACTTCGGCGCCGGATACTGAGGCCGCTCTATAAGCTCGCGGATTATCTCCTCGTGCCTGTCGTAGATGTGAGCATCCGCAATTACATGCACCAACTCTCCGGGAACAAGGCCGCTCACCTGCGCAAACATATGGACCAGAACCGAGTATTGGCAGACATTCCAATTGTTCGCCGCGAGTACATCCTGTGAACGTTGGTTGAGTATCGCATTGAGCTTATTACCGGTAACGTTGAAGGTCATGGAATAGGCGCAAGGCTCCAAACCCATCTCGGAAAGGTCCGCAAAATTGTAGATATTCGTCATAATCCTGCGGCTGTACGGAGTATTCTTCAGTTGCCAGAGCACATTGTCGACCTGGTCCTCAACGCCGTGTGCGAACTTATACTTTACGCTCATCTGGTATCCGTAGGCCTTGCCTATAGTCCCTTCTGAATCCGCCCAGGCATCCCATATCCGGGTGTTCAGATCGGCCACCCTGTTGGACTTTTTCTGCCATATCCAAAGCAGCTCGTCCACCGCGCTCTTTACCGCGGTCCTCCTGAAAGTAATCGCAGGGAACTCCTCCTGCAGGTCGTAGCGATTTACCACGCCGAAAATCTTTTTCGTGTAAGCGGGACTACCGTCGTCGGCCCACTTAGCCCGCACAATCTGGCCCTCCGTAGAAAACCCATTGTCCAGGATATCCCTACACATATTTGCAAATAACACATCAGCTTTACTCATAACTCTCCTCCTCTTCAGGCGCGGTCGGCTGCGAACGCGCGACCTTTAAATATATAGCAAGGAACATGGCCGCAATCCCGAAACAACTGATCGAAACGATGTTCCAAATTTCCGTATATGCAAGCAAGAGAAGCATCTGTCCGTATACGACCGGGCCGAGCCCTCTGCCCAAGGAGCGTCCTCCCTCGTAGAGCGACTGGAATCTCGCCACATGGCTGGGAGGGCTGTTTTCAGAAATGAAGGCCCCCGCACCTGTTGATATTACAACCTCGCCCAACGACCACACCGCGACCGCTACGAAATACATAGGCAACTTAGTAACATATGCATAAGCTCCGAAGCCGATCGCATATAGCGCGCAGCCCCAGGCACTGCATTTCATCTGATGATTCTTCTTGGTGTAGCGCACGATTAGCGGCGTCGCAAAGACGACCACCAGGGCGTTCACGGTCCAGACCCTTCCGGAATAGGCGCTGCCCTGTCCGAGTCCGAAATTGTCGCGAAATTGCATCGGAAGCAGATAGTTCACCGCCGCATAGCACATGGTCGCAAGGGTCAGCAGGGCGATAAACGAGGCCAACAGCTTTCTGCGCATCAACATGGTCCAGGTGCCCACCCTCAGGGTATGACCCACGTCGTCCGATTCGCCGCCCCTTATGCTGGGTCTAAACCTCTTGACCGTATAGCTCTCCGTCGTAAAAGCATAGAGGAGGCCACTTCCCGCCATAAACATTACCGCTTCGATTACATATATGTAGGGCAGGTGGTTTGCCACGAGGCTGCCGCCGATCGCCGGGCCCACTGCAACGCCGAGGTTAGCGCACATATACAGAAGCGAGAAGCTTTCAGTCCGCTTAGTGCTCCCCGAGCTCTTGACTATATCCGCAACCATCGCCGAAACCACCGGGTATATGCCGCTTCCGAAAAAGAAGCTGATTACCGTGAGCGGGACTATCCAGACGCTGGTGCAGAAGAAGGCCGAGACGAGCTTAGAGGTACAGGAGATTATCGTCAGGGCGAGTATTACCCGCTTTCGGCCATAGTAATCGGCCGCCTTGCCGCCTACCACCGTTCCTACCATAGTCGCGGTCGAGTAGCTGAGCATGACCCAGCCCGTCTGCTGGGAACTCAGACCCACCACGCTGGTTAGAATGATGGACGAAAAAGCCCAGATCATGCTGCCCATGCCGGATATCCAGCGTGTAAGCGCAAGAATATATACTTCTTTGGGCAAGCCCTTAAATTGATTGAAAGTCTCCAACCTTGTCCGCCTTTTG
>JAAZLU010000064.1 GCA_012799165.1 Clostridiales bacterium | reverse complement strand
GAATCTGTTGTTGAGCCCGGATTTTTTTAGCGGCGGATCGAACAGTTCTGCAAGCTCCGAAAGGCTGAGCTCAGGATATTGCTTTCTCATCTCCGCAGTCTCCCTAAGCTTTTCGGAAAGGTAAGCGAGCCCCCTCGTCTCTTCTATAACCCTGATGTCCGCAAGCTGCCTCTGCGAGGCGTTTACGGTCTTATCCATATTCGCGGACTCGCAGTTCGCTATGCGATTGGTCCTGCCCTTAGCCTCCCGAAGTATCCTCGCATCCTGAAATGCGAAGTACTGATCGGTCGAACCTATAATATTCAAAAAGTCTTGTATCTGCTCCGCTTCCTTTATATAAACGACGCTCTTGCCCTTGCGCTTAACGATTCTCGGCTTTAGACCGAAACCGCTCAAAAGCCTTTTTATATCCGCCGCTGTGCGCTCCGAATTGCAGACGAGTTCCATATGATAGCTCTTTAAAGGGTCCGATATCGACCCCCTGCTTAAAAATGCACCCTTAAGGGCGGACCTCCTGCAACATCTTTTAGAGACTATCTCCCTGGACAGGCCTTCGGTTATATAGTTGCTTCCTTCCTTAACGCCCAGTATCCCCGTCTCTCTGAGTATCAGTTCCGCATTCATCTCGCGGGTAATCATCAGCTCGTAGATTCGCCCCTTTACGAGCGGCGAGCCCACTTCGACGGAGAGAGCAGTGCGGGAGCCGAAATAGGTCTTCACCAGCTTTATAAAGTGTCTCGCGACGGAGGCATTGTCGGTTCGAACTTTTACACTCGGGCCGTCCTCATCCACATCGACCAGCCCGGAAAAACGCAAAAAAGCCGAAACCTCCGCCAGCTGGCAGCACTTATTTTCCGGCTTAATTTTGGTTAATTCATTTTTCGTATCGGATGTAAAGGACATGCCCAGATTATAGCATGCGGCGCGGCGAGTCGCAATGAGCCTAGCGCAGCCTTTGTCTGCAATTGATTCAAAGTCGATCAGCTTCGAATCAATAGAGCACTTTACTCAAAAATTCGACGGTTCTGGGATTGCGCGGGCTTCCGAAGACCTCGGAGGGCTTCCCTTCCTCCGCGATTATACCCTCATCCATAAAGAGCACCCTGTCGGATACTTCCTTGGCAAAGCCCATCTCGTGGGTAACAATCACGGAAGTCATTCCACTGCGTACGAGTTCTCTTATAACTTCGAGTACCTCGCCCACCATCTCCGGGTCGAGCGCGGAGGTCGGCTCATCGAAGAGCATAACTTCCGGCTCCATGGCAAGAGCGCGCACGATGGCGAGCCTCTGCTTTTGGCCTCCCGAAAGCCTCGCGGGGTGCTCGCTCCACTTATCGAGCAGGCCGACGCGGGAAAGAAGCTCCTTAGCCACATCCTCGGCTTCCTTCTTGCTCTTCTTTTTTGCGAGCATCGGCGCCAGAGTAATATTTTCCGCCACAGAAAGGTGCGGAAAGACATTGAAATGCTGAAAGACCATTCCCATCTTCTGCCTATGAAGATTTATATCTACATCCGGAGCGGTGATATCCGTTCCTTTAAACCATATCCTACCCTCTTCCGGAATTTCCAAAAGATTAAGACAGCGTAAAAATGTGCTCTTGCCACTGCCGGAGGGCCCTATTACGGATACGACCTCGCCTTTTTCGATGCTTTCGCTCACCCCGCGCAGTACATGCAGAGGCTCACTTGCGCCTTCGACCAAAAAACTTTTATGGAGATTCTCAGTCCTAATCACCGGTCTGCAACCTCCTTTCCATCTTGCCAACGAACCTGTTCATAACCCAGGTTAGACAGAAGTATATAATCGCAACAATAATCAGAGATTCCATGGTGAGGTATGTTTTGCCGCGGACTATCAGACAGGAGGTCATAACCTCCCCTATGAAGAATGTCGAAGCCAGCGAAGTATCTTTCGTAATCGTTACGAATTCGTTGCCTAAAGCGGGAAGAATATTCTTAATCGCCTGAGGCAGAACCACATGCATAAATGTTTGCCAGCTGGTAAGTCCGAGGCTTCTGGCCGCTTCGCTCTGACCCGCATCCACAGCCTGAATCCCTGAGCGAAAGACCTCTGAGACATAGCAGGCACTGTTCACAATATAAGCCATCGCGATGCGAGCGAATTCAGATATATTGAAAGGCAGCAACTTCGGAAGGAAGAAATACGCGATATATAGCTGAAGAAGCATCGGCGTGCCTCTTATCAATTCTCCGAAACCGAGTGCCAGCGCATTGAAGGCGCGAACGCGGGACATGCGTCCCAGACATATGATTACGCCGAGCACGGCACCGCAGGAAACGGTTATCGCCGTCAGAAGCAAGGTTTTTCCGACGCCCGCCACGAGGAAGGTATACCAATACTCGGACATTATCTTTACTATATTTTCGAAATATTCAATGATCAATTGCTGCTCCTTAAAAGCCGCTGCGCGGCCACCTGCGGCTGCGCAGCGACTCTTCGATTATTCCAGGGTGACTTCCTCTGCAGTCGGGATTCCCGCAAGCTCCTTCGCTTCCTCATACCACTGGCCGTAATAACCTGCCGCATAGGCTTTAGCAAGGGCTTCGTTTACCTTTTCCAACAGGGCATCGTTATCCTTGTGCAGCATGCACACATTGTTCTCGGCCTCCTCGCTCACCTCAAACTGAAAACCGCTCAAAGCGATTGCATCGTTGTTTGCTATTATCGCCTCTCCGTTTCCGTAGGCCACCGCCACTCCGTCGACCATATCGTTCCTGAGCGACTCGACCGCTACACCTATGTCTGTAAAGACTTTGATCTCGCAATCCTCGGGTAGCTGCTTGGCGCACATGTCATACTGCAGCGAAGCTATCTGGCAGGCTATTGTCTTCCCGCTGTAATCCGCAGCCGTCGTCCACTTACCCGCATCTTCCTTGAGCACTATTATAATTTGCTCGGTCTCATTATCGCCCGCATAGTAGTAGTCTGAAAGGTTATAATTCTCCGCTCGCGCCTCCGTCCAGCTGTAGCCTGAAATCGACATGTCCACTGTCTTCGACTGCACGGCCGCCTGACAGGCATCGAAGCCCATGGCCTTGATTTCCAATTTGAGACCGAGCTCTTCCGCTATAAACTTGGCAAGAGTCACATCGAAGCCCACATACTGATCCTGGCCGGTTTTGCTCGTGTCCACGAATTCCATGGGTGCAAAGTCGGGTGATAAAGCTACGGTCAACACTCCCTCGTTGAGCGTCAGAGAAGTAACCTTATCGCTCGCCCCGCAGGCACAGCAGGATATGATAATCATTCCCACCACTAAAATTGTAATTATCTTTTTCATATTTATCTCCTTTGCATTATTTCCGGAGACGAGCAAATCCCCGGCCTATGTCGTATATTATATTGAATAAACTTGAATAGTCAAGTGTTTTTTGTGCATAATTCGTATATTTTTGGTAATTTTGCAGATTTTTATGCACAAGAAAGCCCGCCTCCCGAAGAAGGCGGGCCCGACATTTGAGTTCTATCTAAGATTTAAAGCTAGCCCTTGAAGGGAGGCAGACCGAGAATCTCTCTGGCTTCCGCAGGGTTCGCGATTTCTCTGCCGAGCAGCTTTGCGATCTTGACGACCTTCTCGACCATCTGGCCGTTGGATTCCGCGAGGACGCCTCTCTCGATATATACGCTGTCTTCAAAGCCCACGCGCACATGTCCGCCCATGGCGATGGTCGCCGCGGCGATATTCCATGCATGTCTGCCGATTCCGGTCGCAGTCCAGGTGGATCCCGGAGGAATCGAACCGGCCATGAATGCCAGATCTCTTACGGTCGCGCTCATCTGAACACCGAGGACGAAATCGAAATGCAGGGGATGCTTGAGGAGTCCCTTGCGGTCCATCCGAAGTGCGATGTCTATCATTCCCTTATCGAAGACCTCGAGTTCGGGCTTGATGCCCCTCTCCTTCATAATTCTGGCAAAGTTCTTGATCGTGTTATCCGAATTGACAAATATCTCATCTCCACCGAAGTTGCATGTGCCGCAGTCCAAGGTCGCCATCTCCGGAGTCGGAACTACTTCCGTGCTCTGGAGCCTCTCGAGGTCGCTCATGCCGACGGCACCGCCCGTGGAAGGCTGAATGATGACATCGGGGCAGACCTCGCGTATGGCGTCGATGCACTCCTGAAATCTCCCCTTGTCCTGAGTCGGGGTTCCGTCATCCCATCTTACATGAAGGTGAATGAGAGATGCGCCCGCATCGTATGCGGACTTGGCTTCTCTCGCGATCTCCTCGACAGTGTACGGAACGTTGGGATTGTGGTCCTTGGTGACTTCCGCGCCGCAGATGCATGCAGTGATGATCAGTTTTTTCATGTTTTTCTCCTTTTCCTATGTAAAATTTATTTTTTACGCAAGTTAATTTTATCACAAATCGCGATGCAAGACCACCACATGTTTGCCGGCCGCCCTGAAACGCTCGGCGAGCTCGTTAGAAATCGCGACGCTCCTGTGACGCCCTCCCGTGCAGCCGACGGCAATCTTCAGACTGTACTTTCCTTCCTTTATATAACCGGGAACAAGGGACTCCACGAGTTGCGCAACATTATCCACCAATTTCTTTGCCAATTCATGGCGCATTACGAATTCGCGGACCTTCATATTGTTTCCTGTCAAGTGCCTCATGCTGGTCAGGTAGAAGGGATTGCTTATGAATCTGGCATCCAGCATCCAGTCCGCCTCCTGAGGCACACCGTACTTGTAGCCGAAGCTCTCGATGGTGATGCTGAATCTCTCCGGCTCCAGTCCGGAACTCAGCAGATGCTTAATCTCCTCATTTAAGTCTGCAATCTTGTAGAAAGATGTGTCTATTACATAAGAAGCCTTGGCCCTTATATCCGCGAGCCTCTGCCTCTCCTCGTCTATCCCCGCCTTAACGCTCGTCTTGTCCAGGGGATGCGCCCTGCGAGTCTCCTGATACCTTCTGATGAGTGCGGCATCGGAAGCCTCCAGGAACATCACCTTGTAATCCCTGCCCTGCTTTGCGAAGTTGTCGAGACAATCCCGAAGATCCTTCAGAAACCTCCCCTGCCTTATATCCACCACAAATGCGGCCTTGTCTATACCGGCTCCGCCGCTCTCGGCGAGCTCGATAAATTCATTTATGAGCGTCGGTGGCATATTATCCACGCAGTAATACCCCAGATCCTCCATGCAGTTTACCGCCTGAGACTTACCCGCTCCCGAAAGCCCTGTAACAATAATCAGTTCCATCAATATCCCCCCCTAAGATTGACTATGCGCTCGGGGTCCAGGCCCGCCTCGGCGGCCCTCCCCAGTGCCGAACTGCAGCGTCCCACATCCGAAGGGCTGTGAGCATCGCTTCCTATAATAAATTCTACATCGTACTTCGCCGCCCTGCGAATCCCCTCCACAGTCAGATATCCGTGCTTGTTATTTATCTCCAGCAATGTGCCTCTCTCGGCGCAGGCGCGGGCTATGGCCTCGATATCGACGGCTCCCTTAGCGCCCGGGTGGCTCAAGAGCGTAATGCGGTTAGCATAGACGGCGTTTATCACCAAGCTGCTGTTACGATTTTTTATGCGCTCGGTGGACCAGCCCGTCATGTTGTAGAGAAGGCTGGCCATATGCGTCCCAAGCGCTTTGATTGGCGCATTCCCCATGGTCCCGAAATGATAACCCGCGATTATAAAATCGAACCCGTCCGCAAATTCCGAAGCTAAATCCATAGAACCGTCGGGATTGATTATGTTCGCCTCCACCCCCAACAGGAGCTTCGGATCACCTTCCCCCCTCTCTTCGTTTATAAGATCTATCTCCCTGCGCATGCGCAAAAAATCCTTTGCCTTTACGCCGTACAGCGCATGATCGGGCCCATGATCCGCGATTCCAATCTCCGAGAGCCCCATCTTCTTTGCCGTCTCGTAATTGTCCCTGATGCTTCCCTTGCCGTGGCTGTAAACCGTATGCGTATGAAGGTCGTAAAGAAGTCTACTCTTCTCCAACTATCTGCACCTCCGGCTCCAGCACGATGCCGCTTCTTTCAGCGACCGTCTCCCTTACTATAGTCATCAGATCGATAACGTCGCGAGTCGTTGCGCCCCCGGCGTTAACGATAAAGCCGGCATGCAGGGGGCTCACCATTGCCCCGCCTACCCGCAGACCTTTAAGGCCAGCCTCCTCTATGAGCCTGCCCGCAAAGTCTCCTTCGGGGCGCTTAAAGAAGCTCCCCGCGCTCGGCATATTTACGGGCTGCTTTGCGTTGCGCCTTTCCGTAAGCTCGACCATCCTCTCCTCTATACGCGCAGGCAGATCTTCGCCGAGCTGCAGCTTTATTCCTACTATCATCTCTTCGTTTTTTGCAAAAATGCTGTTGCGGTAGCCGAACTCGCAGTCCTCCGCCTTCCTGTCCTGCATAATCCCGTAGGAATTGAGGGATGCGACGGATACTACCAGATCCGAAATGCTGCCCCCGTAGGCTCCCGCATTCATATATACGGCTCCACCGAGGCTTCCGGGAATGCCGCAGGCAAATTCAAGACCGCTCCTGCCTTCCTTCATGGCCTGCCTCGAAAGTGCGGCAAGTCCGACTCCGGGCTCCGCGAAAACTATATTCCCCTCAAAGCGCACCCTGTCTATGCCTTCGCCTAGCTTTACGACGACACCCCTGTAGCCTCCGTCCAAAAAGAGTAGATTGCTGCCGTTGCCCATGATTATATGCGGCATACCCTCCTTCAGTAGCAGTTCTCTAACCGAGAAGAGCTCTGCAATATTAGCCGGGACAACATACAAATCCGCCGAACCTCCGCAGCGAAAACTAGTATGGATATCCATCGGCTCGTGCTCAAGCACCCTGTCTTCGTCGATATACGGAAGGAGCTTGCGTTTAATTTCTTCTATGTTCATAGCTTCAGTCTTCCTCTTGAATCTGCGGCTCTCCCGCCCTCTCGTAGACTCTCAGCACGGTTTCGAGCCTGTTGACCAGGCTCCTGTAGTGCATATCCATAAAAGGACCGGAATCGTGGCCGTTGATGGTCTCGGAGATGAGTTTTATGTATTCGTCTTCGCTCAGGGGATACGAGGGCACCGGAATACCGCCCTGCATCAGCATATACATGCCGGCCACCAGAGCCATGCTTACGGAATCCTTGCCGTAGGGATATATTTCGACCAATCCCAGGTGGGTCAGCGCGGACTTGTGCGCCGCATCTCGCGCACCGCGGGCTCTGCGAAAGAGATCCGCCATCTGCTCATTTATTTCCTTGAAATGGCAGGGGATAAATCCTATGTCGTAGACCACGCCGTTATCCTGACGATGAAGCACTCCCTCGTCGGGCTCGAATATCTGCGAATACCAGCCGTCGAGAATCTTTATGTCCAGATCCGCCTGCATTTCTATCGAGCTTATCATATCGCGATATACGGCGCGAAAGCGGTGACAGAAGCCGTAAAGTTCTATGTTTATATCTTCCAGTATCTGCCCCCTCAATATCTTTACGAGATCATTTCGATCCACGCGGACACTCCGCAGGCAGAGCATGGTATAAAGACCCATCCAGAGGTTCGAATCCTCCAGCCACAGCTTCGCTTCGGGTCTCACATCCGTAAATGTACGGAATTCTTTGAGCTTTGCCTTTAAAACATCCCGCATATAAATATTTTAACATAGAAGGACCAAAAAACAACAAGAGCGAATCTGCAAAATTGTGGTAAACAAAAAGAGCCGAAGCTTTCGCCTCGGCCCCTAGATTTATGCGCTTACTTTTTTATCGCGTTGTACTGCTCTATGGCCTTGCCCAGCAGCTCGATGGCTCTGACCATCTCCTCGGATTTGAGAACATATGCGATTCTCACCTCGTTTACGCCCGCGCCCTCGGTCTGGTAGAATCCGCCGCCGGGTGCAAACATAACGGTCTCGCCGTTGTCGTCGAATTCGGTAAGCAGCCAGATGAGGAAGTCCTCGGCGCTGTCCACAGGCAGCTTCACCATCATGTAGAAAGCTCCCTGGGGCTTCGCGCAGACGATTCCAGGAATCTTCTTCAGCTCCGCATAGAGGGTATCTCTCCTCTTCTTGTATTCCTTATTGACCTCCTCGAAGTATGAGGGCTCGACGTCGTAGAGGGCTGCCGACGCAAGCTGGTCAATCGTGGGAACCGAAAGTCTGGCCTGGCAGAGCTTCATGAGCTCGCCCTGGAACTCCTTGTTCTTGCAGACGATGGCGCCAATCCTCGCGCCGCAGGCGGAGAATCTCTTGGAGACGGAGTCGATTACGATTAACCTGTCCCAAATATCGCTGAATGTAGCCATGGTCGCCAGAGGCTCTCCGTCGTAGGTGAACTCTCTGTAGACTTCGTCCGCGACCAACCAGAGATCGTGCTCCTTCGCGATGTCGGCAAGCAGCCTACGCTCGTCGGCAGTGAGGACCGTTCCGGTCGGATTGCCGGGGTTGGTGAACATGATCGCCCTGGTGTTGGAAGTTATGAGCTTTTCGATCTTCTCTCTGTTCGCATAGTGATAGCCTTCCTCCGGCGTGGTCGGAATCGGAACTATCTTCGCGCCCGTCGTGTATGTGAAAGTCTTGTAGTTCGGATAGAATGGCTCCGGAATCAGGATCTCGTCGCCGTCATCCAGAATGCAGGCGAGCGAGAAAGTGATGGCCTCGCTGCCTCCGGTGGTTATTGTGACGTCACCCGACTCGATCTCGACACCGATATTCCTATAGTATTCCTCGATCTTCTCGATGGTCTCGGGCATACCGGGAGAGGGAGCATAGGAGAGAACCGGCTGCTTAAAATTGCGAACCGCCTCGAAGAACTGCTCCGGCGTCTTGATGTCCGGCTGACCGATGTTCAAGCGATAGATTTTCATCCCCCTATTCTGGCAAGCTACCTGGTACGGGTAGAACTTCCGAATCGGGGAAAGACCGCAACGTTTGATTTTGTTGGAAAATTTCATTTTGTCCTCCTCTTTTATCTGCATGCGCAGTGATAATCACATGAAATATTATAGCACAATTAAACTAATATTGTTAACTCTTTAACCAAGTCTTCTAAGCATATCTTTATCCGCGGCTATTTCGCTCCCGGGCTTTCTAATAATGAACCCGCCCGCTAGGTAAACATCTCCTCGATCTGCGCAATTTTCTCCTCGCACAGACCTTCCTCGCCCTCCTCCAACCTGCCGAGATGCTCTTTTAGAAGCATAAAACGATGCTTGTCGACCTTATATGTCCACATTATGTAGCCCGCTGCGAGTGCAGCGAAGGACGGCACCCAAATGAAGAGAATCTTAAGCATCGTAAGAGCCGCATCCGGCTGGGTCGCCGCGGTGGCGGAAAATCCCGAAAATTCGAGCATCCAAGTGTAGAGCTTTATTGCGACGGCGGAGCCCATCGTGTTGAGGAAACTCTGCAGAGCCATGATATTGCCCTCGCGCCTCCTACGAAACTTATAGAAATCCCAGTCCGTCATATCGTAGAGATTGGAGTTGCATAGCTGCCAGAAGCTCGATTGCCCAAAGACGAATACAAGCATATAGATGACGAGAGCAATCCTCCTTCTTATTCCAATGATCCCGAAAAGCATGCCGATCAAAGCGGCCGCAAGCTGAGAAATTACTACATAGCTTCGCTTTCCCATCCTGAGACTCGTCTTGGCAATGAAGGGCACGAGGAAGAGTATGAATATATTGCTAAGAGTATAAAGCAGCACCGTAAAGCGCGGATCCCCCTCCATAACGAAGCTTATAAAGAACACCAGCGTGCCGGAGAAAGTTATATTACTGACTATGCTCGAAATTTTAGATAATATTATCTTGCGATAGGGTTTCAGCGTCATCAGTTGCACGCAATCCCTCACAAATCCGGAAATCCCCTGTTTTTCCGGTTCACCGAACACGGGTTTTTCATAACCTCTGGTAACATTCCAACATGTAAAGAGCCCGGCGAATGCTATAAACGCAAGGAGCAGAGCATAGGAAAACCATGCGTCGCTCTCGCGCACTCCCCTGTCCATCATAAAATCTATCGCGGTCAGCGGCAGCGCAGTGGCGACTATAGCGGCAATCGTGGAGAATACCTTGGAATAGCTGTCAAGGATTATCCTGTCGTCGTAGTCCTTTGCGACATCCGCACCCAACGCGACATAACTCACGAAGCATACCGCGAACGAAATCCAGAAAAGAGTTCCGAAGCTCATATAATATGCGAGTTTGGCCCCTTCTCCCGCCTCGATGGTTCTGAACATCATGGAAAAGGCCAGTGGCATAGTAAAGGTGACGGCAAGCAAAAGGGGCCGTCTCCTGCCGAAACGACTCCTCAAATTATCGGAAAACTTGCCCACAATCAGACCGAAGACCGCGTCCGCCATCATGGAGATGGAGCTTACGATCCCCGCATGAGCGGCACTCAGTCCCGCAACCTTTGTCAGAAACAGTATCTGGTACAGAGCTATAAAATTATAGCAACAGGGGTCACAGAGAAATCCGAGGCCATATCCTATATATAATTTTGTCCTACCCTTCCTATCCTCAGCCATTTCCGCCTGCAAAAGCCGCCTCAGTCCTTCTTAAGCAAAATGAAAAGCCCTGCGGCAATCGTCCCGAGCGCAACTATTGTCCATCCGTCTAGCCAGGGCAAGAACTTTTTCAGGAGTATCAATATACCCACCGCAATAAGCAGAGGTCCTCCGACATATCTGCTGTTGCTCTTCCTTGAGCTCGGCTCTTGACTGTAAGCGTCTCGATAATACTCCTCTTCCGGTATCCCCTGCCTAGGATAGCTCTGCTCGCCTTCGTAGTATCTGTTGCGCGCGTCGGCCCTCTGCATATCCTCGTCGCTCTCGGACCCGTCGAACGCCTTTGCGGATTCACCCGAAAAAGCAGCGTACTTTGCGGCGAGCCTCTCGGCATCCTCGACGCTCAGATTTCCATCGCTATCGGCTACAATGTCGGAGGCATGCAGTATGTAAACAGAGCTTCCCCCCGAAAGCCGGAAGCTCTG
>JAAZLU010000063.1 GCA_012799165.1 Clostridiales bacterium | reverse complement strand
GTCTTCGAGCCAAATTTTCAGCGTTCCGTCTTCGACGGGAGCTTCCAGATAGAACTGCCCGGCGCTCGGAAGCCACACGGGCACTCCTCCCGATTCTTCGACCCTCGTCCTCGCAGAAGGCATCGTGAATGCGGGATTGGCGAGAACCTTGCCGCTTGCGTCGACGGTCCATATGCGCGCGTAGAAGGGAACCCCCATCAGCAATTTGTGCGGCTCGGTATACTTGAGCATCCGCTTTATCGCGGAGCTGTACCATCCGAGGCTCGACACGGAACCCGCTGTTTTGCTCCCTCCGTAGTGCTCGTCGTAGGTCATAACACAGATGTAATCCGTCGCCTTCCCAAGCGCCGCATAATCGTACTCGACGGTCCAGCTCATGGGTATGAGGGTGTCGACGGATAGCACCAGGCCCAGCCTTTCGGAAAGCGAGCGCATCTCCTTTACAAAGGCCGTAAATCCGTCCCTGTCGGAATCTCTCATGCTTTCGTAATCTATGTTTATCCCGTCGGCATTGTACAGAGCGGCATAGAACATGTACTGCGCAACCGTCCTGTTTCTTAGATTCCTGTCTCCAAAAACCTTGGTAGTAAAGTTCGTGGAACCCTTTTTTGTCATATTGTTCGTTATGGTAATCCATACATCCATGCCTCTTGCGTGGCAGTTGTCGACATAGCCGAGGTCTGCATTGTTTTCTACCGCGCCGCCTCCGTTTACAATCTGCCGTAGCCAGGTGGGGGCCATCACATCTTTACCGATGTTATCCTCCGGCGCTATAAGGGCGGACGATGAGAAGTTATGCCAGCATAGGTTGATGGGTTCCTTCGGAATCACCTTTTTTTTGGCCGCCGCATAAAAATCGGGGGCCTTTTCTCCGGGAGCCTTCGCGAGCTTTGTTCCCTTCATCAGATAGAATATCTTCCCGTCAGGGGTGCTCATTATATCGAAGGAAGCAGTCTCTCCAAGCAGCTTTACGCATGAGCCCGCCCGCAATTTCAAGTTCTCCCCGCTACCATCAAAGAGTGAACCCGCCGCTTGGACATTTTCAGCTAGGATGACGCTGTCCGAGGCATCCGTAGAGATCATGTATACGGCATATTCGTCCATGCTGTACTCCAGATGGGCGAGCTGAGCGATGGAGTTGAGCGGAATATGAAGCCTGTAGTCTATGCCCATCATAGGTATGTAGGCCTCGCCGCCGTATTTTTTTATGTATTCGCTTGCGACATCGTCGGCAATAAAAATGTCGAGCTTGCCCAAATCGAAGCTTACCCGCCTGTTTTCTCTGTCGATATTCAGTTTGGAAGTGTTCCCGTACAGCTCGAGGGTTTCTACGCTTATATAGGGGCTTCCCCTGTAGAAATATGCGCCGCCTTCGACTAGGGTACCTTCGTAGTATAAATCGTAGTAAACCGACTCCATAGCGCCCGCCGCCCTAAGGGGCATAGTCATCAGTATCAGCGCCAGTGCGCCTAAAATCCATTTCTTCATGGTCTAATTATAACAGATTATTATGATGATATAATATTTTTTCAATTTTCTACTAATAGCTCGGTCGTAGCTTGCACTGCGGACACGCTCTCGCTAACACGGGTACCCCGAGCGGTTCTATGCTCTGCCTTCGTCTCCGACTCGGCAGTCGCTAAGAACCGCGACCCGTGATTGTCCGCGCGTGCAAGCTACATCCCTCGCACAGTACAATAGTGTTGTATAACCATTATTGCCTTGGTTGTGATATACTTGTCGGCAGGAGGTTTTCGATGCCTTTGGAATATTTATTGATTGGAATAATCGCCGCTTTAGTGCTCGTAGTAATAGTGCTGGCCTTGAGTTTTGCGAGCACCAAAAGGGAAGTTTCTTCTTCGCGAAAGGAGACGGAGGCGGCCATACGCGACGGGCTAATGCAGATGGGCAGAGTAATCGCGGATACGACCATGCAGCAGGATCAAAGGATGGAATATCTCAGGTCCGGCATGGAGGAGCGCCTTAACTCCATGCAGCAGTCCAACGAGCGGAATATGGAAAAAATTCGCGAGACCGTCGACGAAAAGCTCAGCACAACCCTCGACGAGCGCCTTACGAATTCCTTTTCCCATGTCAGGACGAGCCTCGACGAAGTCTATAAGGGTCTCGGAGAGATGCAGACTCTGGCCCGCAGCGTGGGAGACCTCAAGAAGCTGCTCTCGAATGTAAAGACGAGGGGGGT
>JAAZLU010000062.1 GCA_012799165.1 Clostridiales bacterium | reverse complement strand
TAGTAATCCTTGCGACCGGAACAAAGTCCATCGTCCCGGGCTCGATACCGGGAATCGATCAGGAAAATGTTTATACGGTCGAGGAGGCCTTCGCGCAGGGGGAAGAGCTTGCAGGCAAGTCCGTTGCAGTGATAGGCGCAGGATTAACCGGGCTTGAGACCGGTGAATTTCTCGGCGCCAAGGACTGCAAGATTACATTCGTCGATATGCTCAAAGAGGCGGGTACCAATGCCTACAGAACCAATGTCGCCGACGTAATGAGTAGGCTCAATAAGATGGATGTAAGCTGGCTGCTCGGTCATTCGCTGAAGGCCATCGATGTGGACGGGGTTACCGTCTCGAATGTCGATACCAACCAGGATGTAAAGATAGAGGCGGATGCCGTGGTTCTTTCTATGGGCAACATTCCCGATCGCTCGCTTAAGGAGGAGCTGGAGGCCAAAGGAATCTGCGTTAAACTTGTAGGTTCTGCCATAGCGGACGGTACGATTGCTCCGGCGACTAGAAGCGGCTACGAACTGGGTGCAACGCTCTTCACCGATGAGGAAGAGAGCTTCAAGATATCCGCCAAGCAGCTTGCTGACTTTGGCAGAGAGTCGATAATGAGGGACCAGGAGGGAGTATACCTTGCCTTCCTTACTCGCCCCGAAGCGATTAGCAAGATACTTCCTACGCCCCTTGAGCCTTTTGCAATTCCGGTGGTAACGCTGTCCGTCTGCCATATAAACGATCCGACTTTCGCGGATAACTATTACGAGACGATACTCGGCATCTATGCGAGTTACAAAGGTCAGCTCGGTCTGTATCCCGTGAGCCTCCTTTTGGGAGGTGACGGTCAGGAGATGGCGACGCAGCTTGGAAGGGATAATTCTGCGATTCCCAAGAAGATGAACGCGGAGTTTGTCATAAGGAGAGAAGGGGAGAAAGTGAGTGTAGGAGTCACCCGCAGAGGTGCTCAGATAATAGATCTTGAGCTGAGGGTAGGCGAGTACAATAATCCACTCACACATATGCTCTATCAGGCGCCCGCGCCGGGCAAGACGACGGGAGGAAGCGGATACTACTTCCACTTCGACCGCTTGCCGGGAGAGGACGGTAAGTTTACATTCAAGAACACGGGACTGATGAAGAATTTCTGCGAGTACGAGTACAAATCTTGGGAGCCGGCTTTCGTTGAGAAGTTGAAGCTCAACTCGAGTTTCGACGATCCCTGGGGCTGCCTACCCGTGAGCAGCATAATCGGCGGTGCCTATGCACATAACAACCTGCACATAAAGGCTCTGGAGTATTTACAGGATGTGCCTGCGGAGAAGATAATGGATAAGATTCTGTCTGCTTGGTACGATAAGACTGTATTCATGAGGACCGGAAGAAGATAGCTGCAGGGTCAAATAAAAAAAAACTGTTATTCGGGGGACAGCAGGCAACTGTCCCCCGAATTTGTTAAAAGACTTTTTTACCCAGAGTGGAGAGGACTATTTCGCTCGCCAGCTGAGCCGTGCGGTTCTTCTCGTCTAGGATGGGGTTTACTTCCACTATGTCCATTGAGATTACTTTACCGCTATCTGCAAGGATTTCCACCGTGGTGAAGGCTTCTCTGACGGTGAGCCCGCTATGAACCGTAGTTCCCGTCCCTGGAGCGGACTCCGGAGTGACGCTATCTATATCGAAGGACAGATGGATGCCTGCGGTTCCGCTGCCAGCAATCTCTATCGCCTTATTCATGACCGCCAGAATTCCCATGCGGTCTATTACATCTATGGAAAGCACAGTTATCCCGGCCTCTTTCATGCGGACTATCTCCTCTTTGTCGAACATTCTGCCCGCAATTTGGACGCACTTTGCCGGATCCACGAATACAGGTCCCTGACCGTAATCGACCATTATATCGGGGCCGGCTCCGCATACCGCGGAGAAGGGCATGCCGTGCATGTTTCCTGTATCCGTACTCGTCTCGTCGTTCCAGTCGCCGTGCGCGTCCACCCATATCAGACCGATCTTTTGACCCTCGTGGAACTTGGCCACCGCACTGACGCTGCCCGCGGCCACCGAGTGATCTCCTCCCAAAAGCAAAGGAAAGGCTCCGTCCTGCAGGCTCTTTAAAGTACTCTCGTATATGCGACGATTCATCTCCACTACCTGCTCGTAATTTCGCATACTAGGTAGGGATTTGCCGCAGGGCAGGGGGTCGAGATTTCCGAGATCTCTGTATTCGTATCCCAAGCTTTCGATCCCCTCACAGAGTCCTGCGAAACGCAGCGCCTTCGGACCTAAATTTACACCTCTTTTGGAAGCTCCGAAGTCCATATTTGCACCGAGTATATCTATTCTTTTCTTCATGGATAAATTCCTCCTTGATCCTTCTTAAATATAACCTCATTTAAATGTTTATGCAAGTCTGCATAAATATTCAGATAGTTCTATATACCGCAAACCTTTCGCTATAAAGTAGCTGGGGAATTTCCAATGGACAATGCTGGATATTGTAAATATAATGAGAGAAACGCCTAGCTGTAAAAGGCGCAAAGATTTGAAGATTAAAATTGTTTTCTAATCTGTTTTTAATCTTGTTTAAATTTGTCTCTCATTTTTCTAGCTTACTATGAGATTGCAAAAGGGGTTCGCGAAAGGGCGCGGACGGAAGATTAAAAATAGGGAGGACAAAAATGGATAATTTCGAAAAAGTTGAACAGCTGGTAAAGAAGGCGGGATGCAGCTACGGAGAGGCGAAGGATGCGCTCGAAAAGACGGAGTGGAACGTTCTCGATGCGATCATACTTCTAGAAAACAGCGGAAAGGCAACAAAGTCCAGCGCGAGCTACAGGACTCGCGGCGGAGCCACATATGTGGAGGCGGAAGTTCTGGACAGCGAGGAGGCGGCACGGAGAAGGCCCGAGGGCTTTTCTCCCTCGGCGAGGGAGACGGTAGGCGGCGGATCGAATGCGAAGAGTGCTTTCAAAAGATTTTGGGAGAAGTTCAAGGATATCTGTACTCGCAACAGACTTGTAATGAGCTCCGCTCAGAACAGCGTCATTCTCGACCTGCCCATATGGATACCGGCACTCGCGTTCCTGCTCTGGTTCTGGGGCGTGCTGCTGGCGGCAGTAGTGGCGATGGCACTCGGATGCAGGTTCCACTTCACCGGTCAGGATCTGGGAAATCCCAAGGTGAACGAAGCGATGGATGCAGCGGCCGATACTGCGAGCAGGGCGGCTGAAAGAGTGAAGAGAGAATTTTCAGGGGAGAATAAGGACGAATCGGGAAGCGATAATGGCGGAGCGAATACTCATAATTGAAGATGAGGAAAAGATTGCAAGATTCATAGAACTTGAGTTGCTGCACGAAGGCTACGAGGTAGAGAAGTGCGGCGATGGTAGGGCGGGACTTAAAAAGGCTGAAAGCGAAAGCTTCAGCCTTATCCTGCTGGATATAATGCTGCCTGGCCTCAACGGCATAGAGCTTCTGAGGCGCCTGCGAAAGATCAGCGATGTGCCTGTAATACTGCTTACCGCAAGGGATGCGGTTATGGATAAGGTCCACGGTCTTGACACGGGCGCCGATGACTATATAACCAAGCCTTTCGCTATAGAGGAGCTCCTCGCGCGCATAAGGCTGGTGCTGCGAAAGTCCGGGGCTCGAGAGCAGGGCAGACACGAGGAGCTGAGCTTTGGGAAGCTGAGTTTAAGTGAAAGTCGCCACGTTGTGAAATACGATGGCAGACCTATGGAACTTACCGGTCGGGAATTCGCGCTTCTACAGGAATTTATGGAGAATCCCGGCATCGTACTCTCACGCGACACCCTCATC
>JAAZLU010000061.1 GCA_012799165.1 Clostridiales bacterium | reverse complement strand
GGCTTCGATGTTAGAATAGCCTAACTCCTCTTTAAAAAAAATGACGCGCATAAGCTCTCCGCCGATCTTCGCGCCGGGGGTTATCGCATCGAAGAAGCTCTCGACGCTGTTTGCCCAAAGATGGGAAGCATAAGTGCCCGGGAGTTTAAGCGTCCTTGCGATTCTGTGCCACTGGTAGGAAAGCAGCATCTCGGTTACGAGCTGCATTCCGAGGCAGCAAAGCAGTAAGCGTGCGGGAACCTTTTTTATGGCTTCGGACACCAAAACGAGGTCCAAGTTTTTAATCAAGATTACAAGGAGAAAAAAGGAGATTATGTATAAAACTATTTTGAATCCCTTCTTTTTGTCCATATCCGCTTCGCCCCGGGGCTATCTGCTGTTCGTAAACATCAGGGTTCGCCCGGCATTGGTGAACAGGTTGTGCTTCGCATAGCTTACTGCCTTGCCGTAATCTATCTTCGCTTCGTAGAACTTTGCAAGGAGCTTTTTCGGAGTGCGAACCAAAAAGCGCGTATTCTTCCTGCCGCTTCGCATCAGATTTATCAGCGTCTCCTCCAAAGGAGATACCTGCATCGCCAGATGGACCACGGAATAATTCCGACAGCAGGCATCGGCGCCATTGCAGCAGACGACATCGATTTCCTCGAGGCCCTTCTTTTTCAGAAACTTCTTTGCGCCTTTTACGCAGTAAGGATTGCAGTCCAGCACCGTAACATGTGCGCCCGTGTATTCGTGCAACAAAATTGCTGTCATGGGGCATGAACCCCCTCCGACACACAAAACCCGATCCGACTTGCGGATCTCCGCCAAATTTATCTCGCACTTTACCAAGGGCCGGTAATAGGCGAGCATTATTCTGTACAGCCAGGCGTAATTCTGTACGCGCTTCTCCAAATTTTGTGTAAACCTTGTTATAAACATACTTCCCCTCTAGAAAATCGCCATAACAAGATGCGCAATCTGATTTATCAATCCCCCTATGAGGATTGCATTTGCGATGGTCGCGATAAAAATGAGGATTGAGGCCTTCAGGTCAAATTCCTTGGTCAAAATTCCTACGACGGACAGGCAGGGCAGATAGAGCAGGCTTACTATAGCCCCCACGAACATCTGCAGCGCCGTCAAATTCATCGAAAGCAAGGGGGCCACACTCATCTCGCGACGAATTACGCCGAGTATAAGAGCAAGAGATGCCTCCGCCGGCAAACCGAGCCAGCCGGATACGATAGGCTCGACCGCTTTGCTGAAGCCGTCGAGCACGCCCGCTTCCGTAAACAGAGCAGCCAAAAGAACTGCAAGAAGCATAGGACCCTCCGCTTCTATAAGGAAGCTCTTCATTCTCGCCCTGAATTTAAGCCAGAACGATTTCCTCTCAGGCATAAGCAGATTGGGGATTTCGAGCACCATCGGTTTTATGGTGCCTTTCACTACTTTGCTCAATATCTTTGCGGCTATCAGGAACAAAATAAAGTCGACCAGAAGCAAGAGCAAGAGCAGAACGAAGGAGTAGTCTCCCAGCAGAGAGACCAGAGCTCCCGTCTGGGATATGCAGGGAATCGTAAAGCATATAACCGTCGAAACAACGAGCCTCTCCTTTTTGGTCGATGCGGTCCTCGTTCCAATTATCGCCGGCACCGCGCATCCGAAGGCGAGCATTATATTTATTAAGCTGCCGCCCTGGACGCCTATCTTGCTCATAAGATTGTCGAACAATACCGCGATTCTTGGAAGCAATCCGGAGTCTTCCAGAAATGCAAAGACAAGCTGGAATAAAAGGACGTACGGGAGTATCAAAGCGATAATCCATTCAAAGCCGATTCTGAATATGCCGTACTCGCCGATTAAGATTCCTCCGAGTATGCCCGAAACCCCGATTTTATCCACGAATATCCATTCGAAGAACGGCACTATTACCTTGTTTACAAGCGGCAGCAGGGCGACGGCTCTGAGCGCTTTTCCCGCCCCTATAACTACGCCTATGCTTACAAGAATTATGAGTATCGAATAAAGAACGCCCGGCCAGGGCTTGAGCAGCTGCTGCCCGAACCTGTCCAGAACGCTGACTTGCTTGGAGCTGTAGCTGACCACCTTGTCGACGATCTGCCTCGCTGCCTTCCAGAGGTTTCTGGTATCGGCGACGCTGCTTTCGGGTACATCCTTGTGATCGGAGCCGTCTTTCGCCTTCTCCGACTTCGAAAGCAGTGCCTCCATCTCGGCGCCGAGTTCCTCAAAGCCGGTCTTTTTTACAGCGACGGTGGGTATTACCGGAACTCCGAGCTCTTCCGAAAGCAGTTTAGCATCGATTTCCTTTCCCTGTCTTTTCGCCACATCCGAAAGATTGAGCGCGCAGACTATGGCCTTGTTGTAGCGTTGGACTTCGAAGAAGAGCTTTATGCTGCCTTCCAAGTCCGCTGCATTAAGGATAAAGAGGACGCCGTCGGGCTTGTGTCTGAGGAATTGAATGGCCAACTCTTCGGCTTCGTTGCTGGACCTCAGTGAATAGGTTCCCGGAACGTCGACCATGGTGTATTGCTCGCCCGCAAGTTCGAAATCCCCCTTCATGTAGGATACCGTTGTGCCCGCATAGTTCGAGCTTATAACATGAACCTTCGTAAAGTGCGTAAAGAATACGGATTTTCCGACATTCGGAGCGCCCATCAGCAATATCGTCTTGTTCTTTCCTAAGAGTTCATGAACCTCGTCGTGCATAAACTTCGCGTTTTTCTTACTCATTGTAACACCTCTCGACGGCAATTTTTTTCGCCAGAGCCTTGCCGATGGCGATATTTCTGGAACCCAGCGCCACAGTTACGGGTCCTCCGAAACTATAGCGACTCTCTATTTTCAATTGTGCGCCGGGGAAGATACCTATGCTTTCCAAAATATTTTCTTCCGGTATGTCGACAACAGTGTAAATGGAGCCGTTCGGCGCATCGTAAAGATTTAATATCATATCTGAGTCTCCTTGCTATTATTAGTTTGCGAAACAAAAAGGAATTCTACTCTAAGTTAAGGTTCCTTAACTTAGTATAATTTAATGCCTCTAACTACATTTGTCAAGGGCAAACGGGTAAGTTTTAACATTATATCTACCTCGAGCCAAGTACTTCGCAGCTGATAATGTCTCGTTTTATCATAAAAAATATTCCAACGAGGAAAGAATGTGTATACTACAGGTAAGAAAAAGTAAATCGCTTCGACTTCCCTAGCGACATGTTTTTTATAGTAAATTGCATTTTCCCCATTCTTTTTTGCAATTTATCCAAACATAAGGGTTCTCGGTCTTCTCTTTTCGGGGATTTCTTATAATATTGGTATTGCAATATATTTTTCTTCTTGACAGGCGGTAAGAGATGCGTACAAGGAGGATGTCCAATGGAAAAACAAGTCTTGAAAACAAAGGTGCTGGAGATAATTGAGCAGAACAAGGATTATCTGATTGAGATCGGAAGAAATTTGTATCGCATGCCGGAGACCGGCTTTAAGGAATATGAAACTTCGGCCTATGTGAAACAGATTCTGGAAGAATGCGGCCTAATCGTAAGCGATGGTCTTGCCATTACCGGCTTGAAGGCTAAGGCATCCGGTAAAAAACATGAAGTTAATTTGGCGTTGATGGGTGAATTAGACGCGCTGATTATGCCCAATCATCCAAACTGCCATCCGCAGCGCGGTACTTTTCATGGTTGTGGACACCATGCCCAGCTGACCACTATTTTGGGTGTGGCTCTCGCTTTGGTGAAGACCGGACTGATAAGCGAATTGGATGGAGATCTCAGCTTCATCGCTGTGCCCGCCGAGGAAGTGATCGAACTTGATTTTCGCAGGGAACTGCGTGAACAAGGAAAGCTGTTCTTCATTAGCGGCAAGCAGGAAATGATACGTCTGGGTGTGTTTGATGATGTGGATATGGTTCTGTGCAGCCATGCGATGGGGCATAAAGCGGAGCCATATTGTTGGGTAGGCCAAAGTTGGAACGGTATTATCTTCAAGACCGTAGAAATTACCGGAAAAGCCTCACATGCAGCTTTGGCACCCGATCAGGGAATAAATGCGCTGGAAGCTGCTCTGTGCGGCATGAATAATATCAATGCTATTAGGGGAAGCTTCAGAGATGATGACCATGTTCGGATTCACTATATAATCACCAAAGGCGGCGACAACTGCAATATTGTTCCGGACGATGTCCGTATGGAGTTCGGTGTTCGAGCGGCAAATATTCCCGCTATGAATCAGGTGGATGAGAGAGTGGATGCAGCACTCCGGCTGGGTGCGAAAGCCGTAGGCGCCGAAATTAAAATTGCTAACTTCGGCATGGATATGCCTTGCCGCCAGAGCCGGATGATGGGTGATATTTATATGCGGAATGCCGAAGAAATTCTGGGTGAGGATAAAGTAGAGGATATGTCAGGGGTTCATCGCGGATCTTCCACCGATTGCGGCGATGTGGCCTCTTTGATACCGCTGCTCCATCCCTACTTTGGGGGCTTTGTTGGAGCCGTCCATTCCAATGATTACGATGTTGTTAATGAGTACGCGGCGTATGTAGTGCCCGCCAAATTGGCGGCAGCTACAGCCATCGACCTGCTTTACGGTAATGCGCAGCAGGCCAAAAATTTGAAGGCGGAGTTCAAACCTTTATTCTCAAGCAAAGAAGAATATTTGGAGTACGCGGCCAAGGTGATTTCCAAGATTTGATGGATGTAAAAAGCAACTCGGAATTTTCCGGGTTGCTTTTAAATTAGGGAAGCGGTTTGATATTGCCGGGAGTGCTCGCACGGTAATCGGAGGGGGATACAACATTTTCTACCTTTGGCAGAGCCGCAGATGACATAATCAGAATAATTGCGGCGAATATGATAAGAGAAAATACCACACCATGTATATGGCCGCTTAAAAATAGGGCAAGTGGAAATTATGAGGTGCATAATATCATTCTTGAGATTCCGGCGCAATAATATGGGCAAAGTGCAATAATTGACGGAAAAAATGCAATTTTAAAATAATCCCTGCTATTATAAAATTCAATTGAAGTCCGGCGTGGGCGTTGCGCTTGGGAATGCCGTTCTCGAGATCCTCACGGCAGCGGATTACATCGCCCCGAGCAACGATGAGGACGGGGTGGCTCATGCACTTTCAGAACTTTTGGGAATATAGAACTTTTGAATATACCTTTTC
>JAAZLU010000060.1 GCA_012799165.1 Clostridiales bacterium | reverse complement strand
TGTCGCGGAAGTAATAATAGATCTGGTGCTCGACGGCTCCATATTTTTAGAAAATCTTGAGGGTAGTCAGATAGTCCAGCTCAGCCGCTATCATAGGGCGGAGAGGAAGGTCGCGGAGAGGATTTCTGTTCTGGCGGGGGCTCATATCGCTCCACTTCCGGTCGATCTGGAGCTTTCGATTGCCGCGAGCGAAGCGGATAGCGGGCATAAGCTTTCGGAGCTTCAAAAGCGGGCGGTGGCTTCGTGCCTCGACAGCGGCGTTTTCGTTATAACGGGCGGCCCGGGCACGGGCAAGACTACGATTATCAGAGCCATTTTATATATACTGAATAGTGCGGGTCATAAGACCGCGCTGGCGGCTCCAACGGGTCGGGCTGCAAAGCGCATGTCGGAAGCGACAGGAGAGGATGCTTCTACCGTGCACAGGCTGCTCGAATATTCGTATTCCGAGACGGCGGAGCAGATGCGATTCGGGCGCAATATAGAAAACCCTCTGGATTTCGACTGCATAATAATCGACGAGATGTCCATGGTGGATATACTGCTGATGGAAGGCTTGTTGGATGCGGTTAAGCCCGGCACGAGGCTCATACTCGTCGGCGATGCGGACCAACTTCCCAGCGTCGGCGCGGGCAATGTGTTGCGGGATATAATCGAAAGCGAGACTGTTAACAGCGTAAGGCTCAAGGAGGTCTTTCGACAGGCCTGCGAGAGCATGATAGTCGTAAACGCTCACCTCATAAATCGGGGTGAATATCCCGCCTGCAACGAAAGCGATACGGATTTCTTTTTCCTCGATCGCATTTCCCAGAGCGATATACGCGATACCATCAGGGATCTTCTGGCCAGGAGGCTTCCCTCTTATTACACCGATATCGACCCCTTGGATATACAGGTGCTAACGCCGACGAAGAAGGGTATGCTCGGAAGCGTGCAGCTTAATCGCATGCTTCAGGAGCTGCTTAATCCGCCTTCTCCGGGCAAGAAAGAGAAGAGCTTCGGAGAGCGCATATATAGAGAGGGCGATAAAGTGATGCAAAATAAAAATGACTACATGCTCATTTGGCGCTCGCTTGAGGATATGAGTGAAGGCGAAGGTGTGTTTAACGGAGATCTCGGAATTATACACAGCATCGACTTGGAGAACGGAGAAATTAATGTCCTCTTCGATGGTTACAGGCTTGCGACTTACGATTTTTCGAATCTTGAAGAGATAGAGCCGGCCTATGCGATGACCGTCCACAAGAGCCAGGGTTCGGAATTTCCCGTGGTCGTTATGCCTATGAGTCGCTTTGCCCCCATGCTCTCCACCCGCAATCTGCTTTACACAGCTGTGACCCGCGCGGTGGAAGGGGTCGTTATGGTCGGGATTCCCGAGGCCATGCATGCAATGGTGGATAACAATTCAATCGTAGAAAGATATTCCGCCCTTTCGCATCGGCTGAGGGCTATTCGGGATTTTCTCAATGAATGAGTTGATTTCGGCTTTTACGGAAAGGGTCCTCGACACTGTCTTCCCCGGCGGCATATATTGCATTTGCTGCGGCGACAGTCTGGAGGAAGCTTCAGGGCACGGTCTCTGCGCAAAATGCGTGGAAAAGATGCCCTGGGCGCCGGAAAATCCCTTCAGAAAGTATATGGAGGAGTTCGCTTTCGACGAGCTGTATCCCTGCCTTCGTTACGGGCTGCACTCAAGAAGGATAATGAACGCTCTTAAGAACGGCGGAAGACCCTACCTTGCTCGCAATGTGGCATACAGCTTGGTGGAGAGGCTTTCCATAGAGGAAGAGCTTCCCGATTTCCTTGTCGCCGTGCCATCTCATCCGAGCAAGATGCTGAGGAGAGGCTATAATCAGGCGGAGCTTTTAGCGCACTATACGGCCGGCTTAGCGGGGCTCGATTATGTCCGGGGAGCACTCATAAAGACGGAGAATACCGCTTCCATGCGCCTTGCGGACGCCCGGAAGAGGCGGAGCATGCTCGCAAAGAGCTTTGCGGTTTCGGAGGAGTTCAAAGAGAAGTGTGCGGGCGGCTTTGTATGCCTGGTGGACGATGTGGTTACCACCGGAAGTACGGCTGATGCCTGCGCTCGGGTCCTGAAGGAGGCCGGTGCGGAGAAAGTATGTGTTTTGTGCTACGCCGCGAGCAGCGGATACAGAAAGCCGGAAGAGTAATAAAAAAATACTCAACTCAAAAGTCTATATGCTATAATAATAGGCGCATGAAAGTTCGCCCGGGTCTGCGGTTGAAAGTCCAGGCCGGCTATGGGCAAAAGGACCCACGTAAACCGACTCAAGGAGTCGGCGATCATGGCATAGCTTAGAAGTAAGTCCTCGGAAAATCCGGTAAAGGCGAGTGTGGGGGCAAAGACCGGGTCAGCCGGGCGTCACTTTCATTAAACTCCCCGCCGCAACTGCGGGGAATAAACTCGATTTCGGAGGTACAGATGGAAAAATTGACAGGCCTGTTAAAAGGTCTGGTCTTTACGGATGTAGTCGACATATTGATTGTCAGCTACATTTTGTACAGGGTCATCAATTACATCAGATCTACCAGAGCATGGCAGCTCGCAAAGGGCGTCCTTATGCTGATTGCCGGATATTTTTTGACGGAAGTATTCTCCCTCTATACGGCAAATTGGCTGCTTAGGGGTGTCCTGAATGTCGGCGCCTTGGCTTTGGTCGTCGTGTTTCAACCGGAGCTGCGCCGCGCTTTGGAGTACCTCGGACGAGGGAAATTCACAGGCGTGGGCTTTTCGGTCGAAAGGGAGCGCGTAAGCGCTGTAGTGGATATATTAGTGCGCAGCGTCGAATACATGTCCGCGCGCAGGATTGGAGCGATTATGGTCATAGAAAACGAGACGGCGCTTCAAGATGTCGCGGAGACCGGCACCCTGCTCGATGCAAAACTCACCGAGCCGCTGCTCGAAAACATATTTTTTAAGGGATCGCCACTCCACGACGGTGCCGCGATAATAAGGGAAGACCGAGTTCTCTCCGCGGGCTGCGTCCTGCCGCTCACGGAAAACCCGAATCTCAGCAAGGATTTGGGGACTCGTCACAGAGCCGGCATAGGCATTTCGGAGGTTTCCGACTCGTTGGTAATCGTGGTCTCCGAAGAGACCGGTATAATCTCTATAGCTCAGGACGGAAAACTTTCGCGCTTTTTGGATCTTAAATCCGTAGAGAAGGCTCTGCTCGAACTCTACCTCAAAAAGTATCCTCAAAACGAATCTCCGGTTACAAAAGTGCTGAATACATTCAGAAAGGAAGACGATGAATCGGAACTCGACGATAAATAAAGTCATCGCCGTAATTCTGGCGATTTTATTATGGGCCTATGTCGTAATCGTGGTGAATCCTCCTTCCACCGCGATGGTCAGAGGCGTTCCGGTGCAACTCTTAAATGCCGATAAGCTCGAGAGGGCTAAGCTGGCCATAGCGGGTGACGGCATCTATACGGTGGACGTTCTGCTGTCAGGTACGCGCCTGGATGTTACGGGTGTTGAGGAAGGTAGCGTAACTGCGACGGCCGATCTTGGAGGACTGACCGCCGGGCAAAACTACATTACGGTGAAGGTCAACGCTCCGGAGGCTACTACCATAGAAGAGATACGGACCGAAAGAATTCAGGTCTATGTTGACGAGCTGGTGAGCGTAGAGAAGGAAGTTCGCCTTAATGTAACGAACATGCCCGAGGATATGGAACTCGGTGCCTTGATGCTCAGCAATAGCGCAGTTGCGGTTAGCGGTGCCAAGATTCTGGTCGATTCGGTAAAATATTTGAACGCAGAACTCGATGCGAGCGCACTCAACGAAGATGTCGTCAAGACTTTGGATATCTCCGTTGTCCCGGTAAACTCTGACGGCAAGCCCGTGAAGGGAGTGAGTGCGGCGACGGAGAAAATAAAGTTGACGGCCGCCCTTTACAATGTCAGCTTCGTGCCGCTTTATACCAGAGTTGATGGCATGCCTGGACTCGGAGCGAGCATCGAAAGTTCGAGCATCCCGTCCGATGTGTATATAAAAGCTCCGCTCGAGGAGCTTTCGCGAACAGCTCATATAGAGGCCGAGGCGATAAATATAGAAGGAATAACCAAAAGCTGCGATCTGGGGCTGAGATTGATTCTTCCAAAGGGCGTGGAGCTTTCGGAGAGAAATCCCTCGCTTGTGGCGAGCTTCGTGGTCAGCGATGTTGGCATCTTGAGCTTTGTTTACGGCGAAGACTCCATTCAAGCTCTAAATCTTGATCCGACTCTTGTTGCGACAATTCAGACGGAGTCTGAGACAATTCGAGCGGATGTGAGCGCAACAGTGGATATCCTGGAGATGATGGACGCTTCGGATATCGTCCTGGAGATAGACATGTCGGAGTTGACGGAGCCCGGAGTCTATGAACTTGCAATCAGCGGGCGTTCGCTCTCTCACGAGGGGGTCACGGTCGCGGTGGAGCCCGCAGTCGTGCAGCTGATTGTGGAGGAAAGCGGCCTTCCCGCCGAGGAATCCGCCCCCGATGCTCAGGGAACGGGCGGTCAAAATTAAATTATAGGAGTATTTGCAATGGGTAAGTATTTCGGAACCGACGGCTTCCGCGGAGAAGCCAACAAGGATTTGATGGCTGTCCACGCTTTTAAGGTGGGATTGTTTTTGGGTTGGTACTTTAAGAAGAATCCCGATTATGTGCGGGCGTCGGGGCGCAGAGACGGTATAGTTGTAGGCAAGGACACCAGAAGGTCGAGCTATATGCTCGAGGATGCGCTCGCCGCAGGAATAGTCTCGGCCGGCTCGGATGCGTATATGCTGCACGTTACTACTACGCCGAGCGTCTCGTTTGTAACCCGCACGGAACTCTACGACTGCGGTGTAATGATTTCGGCAAGCCACAACAGTTTTGAGGACAACGGTATAAAGATAGTCAACGGAAACGGCGAGAAGATTTCCGACGAAGTGATAGCGGACATCGAGAGCTATCTGGACGGCGAATACAGACCGCGCGGCTTTGAAGGCGAGTCCTGGGAGGTTCCGCTCGCAAGGGGAGCGCAGATAGGAAAGGTTATAGACCATTCTGCAGGGCGAAATCGCTACATCGGATATCTTATATCCATATCCACATGCTCATATAAGGACGTAAAGGTGGGTCTCGACTGCGCCAACGGAAGCGCCTGGCAGATTGCAAAGAGCGTATTCGACGCTCTGGGTGCGAGTACTTATGTGATAGGCGACGAACCCGACGGCCTTAATATCAACAGGGACTGCGGCTCGACCCATATAGGTACATTGCGGGATTTTGTGAGGCAAAACAAGCTCGACTGCGGCTTCGCTTTCGACGGCGATGCTGATCGCTGCTTGGCAGTCGACGAGAACGGAGATGTGGTCGACGGCGATGCCATCATGTATATGTGCGCCAAGCATATGAAAAAGAATGGCGAGCTAGATGATAGCAAGCTGGTGACTACCGTCATGTCCAACTACGGACTTTACAAGGCGCTCGATGAGCTCGGCATAGAATACGAGACGACGCAGGTGGGCGATCGCTATGTCTACGAGAAGATGCTCGAAGAGGGACATCTGCTCGGCGGTGAGCAGTCGGGCCATATAATATTTAAAAAGCACGGCACGAGCGG
>JAAZLU010000059.1 GCA_012799165.1 Clostridiales bacterium | reverse complement strand
TGGCAGGCGGGGACGGAGTGAAGGACGGACCTCATACTGCTTCCTTCGACCGTGAATTTTCCGTCGATGGGGATGAGTTTTTCCCAGGCTACTCTCAGACATCCCTGAAAGAGCTCTTCGAAGCTCTTCGCTTCAAATTCCGCCATCTTAAGGTAAACTCTGTCCGCACATCGCAGTAGCAAATTTGAGCGGACTATGCCGCGCTCGTCTGCATCGTAGCTTATCCTCCCGTCCGAGGAATCCGTTATTGAGTATCCAAGCGCCTCTATTTCTCTTTTAACCACGGCTTCCAGCCCGAAGGCGGAAGTAGCGGTGAGTTCCAATTTTTCCATCTTTCCTCCTTGCGCCGCTCGGTGGCGCTCTGTCAGACTGATTTTAACATATGGAAGCATTTAATTAAATCCAGAAGAATGATGGGTATAAATCTCGTCTGTCTTGCTTTTAATACTCGATAATTCGGAAATCCTTAAAAATAGACAAAAAATCTCCGCTGGAACACCAGATTTGGTTGTATTTTTATGTGATTGTTATATAATTAACCTGGTGGCATTGTGTCACGGCAAGTACAGTTTTATAAATCTTTAATCATAAAGGCAAAGGAGACATATATGGCAAAGAAATTTAAGACCATGGACGGCAACTCTGCAGCTTCGTACGTATCGTACGCATTCACGGATGTTGCCGCAATCTATCCTATCACTCCGTCCTCGAATATGGCGGAAAACGTCGACGAGATGGCGGCTCACGGTGATAAGAACCTCTTCGGGCAGGAAGTTCGCGTAATCGAGATGCAGTCCGAAGCCGGAGCGGCGGGAACCGTTCACGGCTCGCTTGCCGCAGGTGCGCTTACGACAACCTACACGGCATCTCAGGGACTTCTGCTCATGATTCCGAACATGTATAAAATAGCAGGAGAGCTCCTACCCGGAGTCTTTCAGGTGAGTGCAAGGACCCTTGCTACTCATGCGCTTTCGATATTCGGCGACCATTCCGACGTCATGGCCTGCCGCCAGACGGGCTTTGCATTGCTCTGCGCCGGCTCCGTTCAGGAGGTAATGGACCTCGCGGGTGTCGCTCATTTATCGGCGATCAAGGCCAGGGTTCCCTTCCTTCACTTCTTCGACGGCTTCCGTACCTCTCACGAGATACAGAAGATCGAAGTCATCGATTACGAGGTCTTCGACAAGCTTCTGGATAAGAAGGCTGTCGAGGAATTCCGCAATAGAGGCCTCACTCCGAGCCGTCCGCAGATTCGCGGCACCGCTCAGAATCCGGATATCTTCTTCCAGGCGAGGGAAGCTTCCCAGCCTTACTACGATGCGGTTCCCGGAATCGTACAGGAGTATATGGATAGGCTTGGTGAAGAAACTGAAAGAAAGTATAAGCTCTTCGATTATGTCGGCGCTCCCGATGCGGAGTATGTGATTGTCGCGATGGGCTCGGCCTGCGAGACGATAGAGGAGACTGTCGATTATCTGCTGGGCAAGGGTGAGAAGGTGGGACTCATAAAGGTTCGCCTCTATAGACCCTGGTCTCCCGAGCATATCAAGGCAGTGATTCCCGCGACCGTAAAGAGAATTGCGGTTCTCGACAGAACCAAGGAGCCCGGAGCGTTGGGCGATCCCCTATATATGGATATGAAGACCATGTACTACGATGCGGAAGATGCTCCGATGATAATCGGCGGACGCTATGGTCTCGGTTCGAAGGATACCACTCCCGGACAGATTGTCGCTGTTTTCAAGAATCTCAAGTCGGATAATCCGAAGAACGGATTCACCATCGGAATAGAAGATGATGTTAACAATACTTCTTTGGAGACCGTAGAGGTAACTACGGAGCCCGAAGGGACGGCTCGCTGCAAGTTCTGGGGTCTCGGATCCGACGGGACGGTCGGTGCCAACAAGCAGGCTATTAAGATTATAGGCGACAACACCGATATGTATGCTCAGGGGTACTTCTCCTACGACTCCAAGAAGAGCGGTGGGCTCACTGTATCTCACCTCAGATTCGGTAAGAACCCGATCAAGTCCACTTATCTTATAACAGAGGCGGACTTTGTGGCATGCCATAACCAGTCCTATGTAAATTCTTACGACCTGCTCGATGGGCTTAAGAAGGGCGGAATATTCCTTCTGAATTGCAACTGGAGCGACGAGGAACTCGACGGGCATCTTCCTGCTTCGATGAAGAGATACATCGCTGAGAACGAGATCAGATTTTACGCCATAGATGCTACGGAAATAGCGTCGAGGATAGGCCTGGGTAACAGAATCAACATGATAATGCAGTCCGCTTTCTTCGCGCTTATGAAGGTAATTCCGGTTGAGGATGCCGAAAAGTATCTCAAGGAATCCGTCGAGGAAGCATACGGTCGTCAGGGCGAAAAGGTCGTCAAGATGAACTGGGCGGCCATAGATGCTGGAAAAGAAGAATTCCGCAAGGTCGATTTTTCCGCTTCCTGGAAGGATGCGGAGGATGCTCCCGCCGAAGGCGCCAAGAAGCTCCCCAAGTTCATAGAGAATGTTCTCATCCCGATGAACCGCCAGGAAGGCGACAAGCTGCCGGTATCCACATTCAGCGATATGGTGGACGGTACCTTCCCCACGGGAACATCGGCATATGAGAAGCGCGGAGTCGCGGTACTCGTACCGAAGTGGCACAAGGAAAACTGTATACAGTGTAACCAGTGCGCATTCGTATGTCCCCACGCTACGATCAGACCCTTCCTCGTGGACGAGGATGAGGCCAAGAATGCTCCCGAGAGCTTCGAGACCCTCAAGGCTATGGGCAAGGGCATGGAAGGACTCGGATTCAGAATGCAGATATCCCCGCTCGACTGTCTGGGCTGTGGCAACTGCGCAGATATATGTCCTTCGAAAATCAAGGCACTTACGATGGAGCCGCTTGAGACTCAGCTTTTCGAAGCGGAGAATTGGGACTTCGCCATGACTCTGAAGGAAAAGGAGCCTATGGCGAAGACTACCGTAAAGGGTAGCCAGTTCGCACCTCCCTATCTGCAGTTCTCCGGCGCATGCGCAGGCTGCGGAGAGACTCCCTACATAAAGGTTGTAACCCAGCTTTTCGGCGACAGAATGATGATTGCGAACGCCACGGGCTGTTCCTCAATCTGGGGCGGATCAGCACCCTCGATGCCTTATACGGTAGATCAGAAGGGCAGAGGTCCCGCATGGGCCAATTCGCTCTTCGAGGATAACGCTGAATTCGGCCTCGGCATGGCGACTGCGGTTCGTCAGATGAGGGATAAGGTGGCTGATGTCATCGAGGAACTCGTTGGACTTGCGGACGATGCCGCTCTGAAGGATGCTGCGAAGGCATGGCTTGACGGCAGAGCCGAAGGAGAAGGAACCTTCGAGCGCGCAGAGGCTCTGATGGAGGCACTGAACGCTGCAAAGCTCAGCGGCAGGGCTGCTGAGCTCGCAGAAGAGCTCAAGGCTAAGGAAGACTATCTGGTCAAGAGGAGTGTCTGGTGCTTCGGCGGAGACGGATGGTCCTACGATATCGGTTACGGCGGATTGGACCATGTGCTCGCCTCCGGCGAAGATATAAATGTGCTCGTCCTGGACACCGAGGTGTATTCGAACACGGGCGGTCAGTCTTCGAAGGCTACTCCCGCGGCGGCTATCGCGAAATTCGCGGCCAGCGGAAAGAAGACCAAGAAGAAGGATCTCGGCATGATGGCTGCGAATTACGGTTATGTGTACGTCGCGCAGTGCGCGATGGGCGCGGACAAGGCTCAGTTCCTCAAGGCGATTCAGGAGGCTGAAAGCTACAATGGCCCTTCGCTCATCATCTGCTACGCTCCCTGCATCAACCATGGCCTTAAGAGAGGTATGGGCAAGACTCAGGAGAACATGAAGCTCGCGGTCGATTGCGGTTACTGGCAACTATACAGATTCAATCCACTCAAGAAGGAGGCCGGAGAGAATCCCTTTACCTTGGACAGCAAGGAACCCACCGGCAACTTCAGAGAATTCCTGATGGATCAGGTACGCTACTCGTCTCTCAAGAGCGAATTCCCCGACAGCGCGGAAGCACTGTATCAGAAGGCGGAAAGAGACGCTATGGAGAGGATAGAGGGCTACAAGAGGATGGCCGAAGGAAAGTAATTTCCTGAAATAAGCATATTAAGGAGGGCCTGCGCTCGGCGCGGGCCCTCCTTTTTAAACACAATATCTTGCGGAGTTTGTCTCGCTATGATACACTATAGGCACAAGTTAATAATCTTTGCGTTCCGGAGAAATCCGGCCAAGAGGGAAACCGGTTAGATGCCGGTGCGGTCCCGCCACTGTATTCGCGTAGCGAAGGCGATATCCATTGGGGAAACCCGAGAAGGAGTCCTAGCTGAAACGCGAGAGCCAGGAGACCTGCGCAGAGTGCAAGAGCAACCGACGCGGAAATCGGAATGGCTATATTGTGAACGGCAAATACGGGCTGTGGAATATTCCACAGCCCTTTCAAATGCCTTCCATCCGCAGGGGTTCCGGGCAAGATTCCAGACTTGCCCGGAATCCCTGCTCCTTCATAGTTCAGCACCGATCCGCTACAAATTAGGGAGGGAAAAATGAGACAGGAATGGTTTGAAAATCCGAATAATGTCGTATTCATCGATTCCGAAGAGTTTTTGGATCATTTCGGCTCTGAGACCGGGATACCCAGACTCAAGCAGGAAGTCGAGAATTTTTGGCTGCGCCCCAAGCGCGAGGGGATGAGCGTAAGAGGGACGAGGCGCACCACACTAAAGTTGGTAATTCCGGATCTGTATTTCGGAACAGCGATCGACAGGGGAGACAATGTTTGGATATATATGGGGGAGCAGTATCCTGCGTATTGCCTGATGATGTCCCCGGAGTGGCCTTAGAGTCGATGCACTCCGAGAGGATTTAATATCGATACTGCTTTTCAGGCGGATAAGAGTGACCCGCAATCCGCGATGAGCCCCTGCGGCTCGTCACGGTTAATTTATATTTAATAGTGAAAGGAAAAATTAGTATGAGGAAAATTGTAAGTTTACTGCTCGTGCTGGCCGTGGTTTTGACTGCGGCGCCTCTCGCGGCTTTCGCGGAACTTCCGGCTGAGATTCCGTTCAGCATCTCCGCGGGCAAGGTCGAGGATTACATAGTGGGAGGCTACAGCTATACAATCTACGGCGATCCGGAGGCGAAAACTGCGGATCTTTACACAGTCAGCGCAACGCCGGGTGCCGAGTCCGAGGTATTCACTTTTACCGAGGACAGGATCGCTTACGGCTACGATGCCGCGGGACAATATGTGTGCTCCTGCGCTCCCACAGCGGACGGAAATTATGAAAACGGCGGACAGACCGGTGCACTCACGGCGGAAATTAAGCTGCAGGCGGACGGCAAGTTCCCGACTTATCTGGTCGTTCAGACTCCATATACTTCCGACTGGAAGAGCGACACGCTATACGCGGTCAAGTTCCTGCAGGAAGATTCCGCAAGTGAGGCAGATCCTCAGGGCGGGTTCACATACGGAACTCTCATGGAAAACATAGCGGCGGCATATGCGGAATACGACAATGCCTGGGCCTGCGTAAGCCTCTCGGCATATGGAGCAAAAGTCCCCGCTAAGACTACGGGAAGCGATGTATCTAAAGCTTTGGCGGCCATAGCTTCAAATGCCTCGGAGGAGGAAGTAAAAACTGCACTCGCGGCACTTGCGGATTTCGATGTGGAGGGTGCCTTTGCCGAATATACGGCGCCTTATGTGCTGCTGGCATACGATGCATATCCGTCCTACGAGCTGAAGGGTGTAAAATCGGATAGGGATGCTCTCGCTGCCAAGATAATAGAGGTGCTCGTCAATTTCGAGAATCCGTACTACAGTGCGGATCTTGTAGGCATGCTCACTCCGGCTCTGCAAAAGTACTATGTTGCAGAGAAATATTCTGCGAATCTTGGAATAAGTGAAGAAAACTACAATAAAGTTAAGAAAGCGGTAGACGATGCCTTCGCATGGCTCAGCAAAAACCAGCTTGCCGACGGTGGTTGGGATAACAACTATGGCGGGATTGGGGTCAGCAACACCGAGTCCACCGCCATGGCGATAATCGCCTTTTCGGCTTACGGAATAGATGCGGGCAGCGACGAAAGATTTGTCAAGAACGGCAAGAGTGCTATCGACGCAATGCTCAGTTTTGCCTTGAAGGATGCTTCGGGCTTCGGTCACGACAATGCGAGCGTGGGCGACGGATTTGCGACGGAACAGGCCTTCAGGGCTTTGGTCGCATACGCGCGCTTTAAGCAGAGCGGCAAGTCTTTCAACCTTTATGTTGATGCGAAGGACTGCAAGGAAGCTATAGCGGCTCCGGAGATGAATGTCGTTAGAGAGCCCGAGTTCAGCGATATCGGGGCGGAGGCCTGGTACGGCAGCTCGGCGATTAAAGCCGCGAGATACGGGCTCTTTAAGGGATATAAGAGCGAAGGCGATGCCCTTTACGAATTCAGGGGCCTCGAAGGCATGACCCGCGAGATGTTCGTAACGGTTCTGAGCAATCTCGACAAGGCTCTCGGAAGAGAGAAAGCTGAAGTAGCAAGCTCGGGATTTTCCGATGTCGTCGCAGGTGCATGGTATGAAGGACCCGTCAACTGGGCCTATGCCGAAGGCCTCAGCGCGGGTATGGGAGACAGATTCGGTGTCGGAGAGAAGTTAACCAGAGAGCAGATGGCTGTATTCGTCTACTCCTATGCCAAGAAGCTCGGAGTGGCAGGCGCGGATGTCGATTACGGTAAGCTCAATGAGTTCAAGGATGTTGAATATGTCTCGTCCTATGCCAGAGAGGCCCTCGCGTGGCTCACCGCTGAAGAGCTCATCTCGGGCCGCGGAGGCAATATAATTGCGGCGCGTGCGGACAGTAATCGTGCGGAAGTTGCCGCATTCATGGTAAAATGCTATACCTATTTCCTCGACAAGCTCATGTAATTTTGCAAACCAACAGATTCGAAATGCTCCCGGGCCGAGGCTCGGGAGCATTGTTTTATAGTAGAGGTTATTAATTATTGAGGCCGCTCGCAGCTTTTCTCTAACTGCTTTGAGAAATTTCATCGCGCGCAGGACATTTGTTTATTCGATTAGAGGTATTTCTTTTTTTAGAACCGCGAATCCTCTTGCAAGCTTTGTCCTGTTTTCCGGCTTCAAATTGTATTTAGCACTCAGCTTTTCTCCGAATTTGAGGAGATCCTTCGAATCTCCGGCGAAGAGCTCGACTTCAAGTTCGAGTATGGGTATTTCGCCTCCGTCGCCTATCATTTTGCCCGTATCTATCGAGAGTTCCATGATGGACGATCCGTAATTTATGCGGAATCTCCTGCGCAAAAAGCGCATCTCCAGGAGGTTCACAAGAGGTTCATCGCCTATGAGCTCAAGAATTTCCCTGCCTTTTTCGAAACTTTTAAAGAGTTCGCGCGGAGATTCGATAAAGCAGCTCGCTTCGCAGGGCAGATTTATCTCCTCGCGTTCGTGAAGTCCTCCTTCGACCGTTCCCGGGCCTTTAAGCGTGGTGAAGATGCGCTCTCCCTCGCTGCGAACCCTCACCGCGAAGGAGTTTTCGCCGAGTTTGCCGCTCGGAGTGTCGAAGTATACGGCCTTCATCAGCAGAGTTTCAATGCTTGAAGAATCAGCGTAGCGCCTCAGCCTTTCGTCTTCCCATATGGCATCGGCTTCGGATTTGTCGACCGGCACATATTTAAGTTCGAGTTCCATGTAACCTCCTTAAAGCTATTTGTCGGGCGGAAGATATGTTAGCAAACTGCAATTGAAATTGCAAGGGAAATATGGTATATTTCCATATTGTCTCGATATGAGAATAATTAAGGAGGATTTGATCGATGAAGGCTGTTTTGGAAAGTAAAATAGAGAGCCAAGCCAAGTTCAGTATGATTTTCAGTGCGGAGGACTTCGATGCCGCGCTGGATCGGGCGTATAAATCTCAGAGAGGAAAGATAGTGATTCCGGGTTTCCGCAAGGGTAAGGCGCCCAGGAGCATTATAGAAAGACACTTCGGAGAAGGAATTTTCTTCGAAGATGCGATAGATGATTGCCTTGAAAAGGCTTATCCCTTAGCGCTGGATGAGTTGAAGCTGAAGCCCGTAGATAGACCGAGCCTCGAGTTCGGCGATGAGCCGCTGGCGAAGGGTAAGGGTTTTGAGGTGAAGGTGAGCGTCACGGTGGTGCCCGACATCACGGTGAAGAATTATAAAGGCATAAAGGCGGAGATTCCCGAACGCAAAGTCGAGGAATCCGACATAGACGCAGATATCGAGATGCTGAGGCAGAGAAATGCCAGGCTCGTGGTCGTCGAGGGCCTTGCGGAAAAGGGAG
>JAAZLU010000058.1 GCA_012799165.1 Clostridiales bacterium | reverse complement strand
TACAGCTCGCTTTGGAACTCTTTGACGAGGGTATCTTAAAGAATGCCTTCAACGCGGAGCCGGAGTACCTGAGGCTTGCGGAGGCGGAAAGAAAACTCAGGGAAAAGCTCGACAAGAAGGAAAAAAGCGCCGAAGGCGCGGGCTCTGAAGAATGTTGATTCGCAGGGCCTGTGAGGCGGATATCGACCGCATCGCTCAATTGGAGACCATATGCTTCGACGACTCCTGGAGTAGGGAAATGGTTGCAGCGGAATTAAGGGGCACAAATCCCTCCGTTTGCTATCTCGTCGTGGAAGGCGAGGAGATTTTAGGATATGCGATGATATGGTTCGTTCCTCCCGAGGGTGAAATTTGCAATCTGGCGGTTCACCCGGATTTTCGGCGCAGAGGGCTGGCTTCGCTGTTGATGGAAGCTATACTGTGCGAGAGCGCGGAGCGCGGGGTCGATAAATTGAGTCTGGAGGTTCGCGAGAGCAACGCGGAGGCTCAGGCGCTGTATTCAAAGTTCGGATTCAAAATCGCAGGCAGGCGCCCCGAATACTACAGGGACGGCGAGGATGCGTTCGTAATGCGCAGATACGCCGAAGGCGGATATTGATATGAAAGACGGAAAACATATAACGATGGGGATAGAGACCAGCTGCGACGAGACCGCGATAGCCTTGCTCGCCGACGGCAGGGAGATACTCTCGAATATAATTTCTTCTCAGATAGATGTTCATAAGGTTTACGGAGGCGTGGTGCCCGAGATAGCTTCGCGCCATCATTTGAGCAACCTGCCCTTCGTCTATGAGCGCGCTCTGGATGAGGCAGGTCTTGTCCTGAGCGATGTCGACGAAGTAGGCGTCTGTGCGGGCCCCGGTCTTGCGGGCGCGCTCATAATGGGAACGGCCTTTGCCAAGGCAATATGCGCCGCCTCGGGAAAGCCTCTGGTGGGGGTTCACCATATACAGGGGCATATCTTTTCGAATATCGTGGAGCATCCGGAGCTTGAACCCCCCTTTCTCTGCCTCGTGATCTCCGGAGGACATACCCAGCTGGTAGAGGTTAGAGGATACAATGAGTTTCATGTGCTCGGAGGAACAAGGGATGATGCCGTGGGCGAGGCCTACGATAAAGTCGCGAGGGTGCTCGGATTGGGCTATCCCGGCGGTCCTAAAATCGACGAGATTGCGAGAGGCGGCGATCCCCATGCGATAGAGTTCAAGCGGGTCTACCTGGAAAAGGGCAGCCTCGACTTTTCGTTTTCCGGCACCAAGACGGCTGTAATCAACTACCTACATAACGAAAAGCAGGGCGGGAGGTCCGTAAATCCTGCGGATGTTGCCGCATCTTTTCAGGAGGCCGTGGTCGAGGTGCTCGTAAATAAGGCTGCGGACGCACTGGAGATGACAGGCTACAAGGCCTTGGCCGTGGCCGGCGGGGTGGCCGCAAACAGTCTGCTTCGCGAGCGAATCCGCAAGGCATGCGAGGAGCGCGGCACAAAACTCTACATACCTTCGTCCATTCTCTGCACCGACAATGCGGTTATGATAGCGGGAGCAGCATACCGTAAGGCAATGGAGGGACGCTTTGCGTCGCTGCGCCTCGATGTCTGGCCAGGGCTTGATTTGGAAGAAGGGCTGGATAAATTGGAAATGTAGGCTCTGCGCCGCTATTGACAGCGGCAAAGCTGCGCACTATAATTTATATGCAAATCTGTTTCAGGGCGGGGTGCAATTCCCCACCGGCGGTGATGCGGCGACGCCGCGAGTCCGCGAGCCGAAAGGCAGAACCGGTTGGAACCCGGTACCGACGGTATAGTCCGGATGAAAGAAACGATATTTTCTTTTTGTACGCCTTGCAATTTGCGGGGTGTTTTACTTTCCTGACAGATTCCGCCAAAAAATATTTTATAGGAGGAATCTATGAACAATTCAAACAAGACGGCGACCCTCGCCAAGCTCGGCATACTCGCCGGAATCTCCGTGGTACTGATCTCTTTAGTGCACTTTCCGCTGATACCCGCGATGCCTTTTCTCGAATACGATCCCGCGGACGTACCGATATTTCTGGGAACCTTCGCCATGGGTCCGGCGGCGGGCATACTTCTGACCGTCGTAGCTAGCGTAATTCAGGGCCTTACGGTGAGCGCTCAGAGCGGCTGGTACGGAATACTCATGCACATAATCGCGACCGGCAGCTATGTGCTCGTAGCCGGCAACATCTACGCCAAAAACAAGACGAAAAAGGGCGCGATAATCGCGCTCATCGCGGGAACTTTGACCATGGCCGCCGTGATGGTGCCCGCGAATCTTCTTATTACGCCTCATTTTATGTGCGTCGATAGAGCCGTGGTTGCCAAGATGATTTTGCCCGGAATATTGCCCTTCAATTTTATGAAGGCGGGCATAAACTCGGTAATCACATATTTAATTTACAAGAGCGTGAGTCCCATGCTTCATCGTTAGGACGCAAATTCAAAAGCCGCAAAGTGTTAAGCTTTGCGGCTTTGAGTTCTCTAACCCGGCAGGATTTAAATCCGCCGTTTCTCTCCTTTAAGTTAAGGAGCTATTCTTCGATGTTGTCCTCTACGAATGCCACGATATCTGCGACGGTCTTGAAGCGCTCGGCCTCCTCGTCGGGAATCTCGATATCGTACCAATCTTCGATAGCCATTATAATTTCTACCGCATCGATGGAGTCAGCCTCAAGGTCCTTTGTGAGACTTGTTTCCGCGCTGATCTCCTCTATGTCCTTACCGAGATTTTCGGCAATGAGTTCACGAATTTTGTCTAATACCATTTTTACCTCCGTGCGGCCGACACCGCCTTAAAATATATATAGATTATAAGGATATGCTCCCTGCTATGCAAGCGAATTTTGCTTTTCTTCCTGTAATTCCATCCAAACTTCATAATTGCGGTGAAGTTCGGCTTTGGCCGCATCCAGCTCCTCGCTGAGCTGCAGTGCGCGCTCATGATCCGAGTACACTTCGGGTTTGCAGAGCTCCCGCTCTATTCTTTTTATAAGTTCCTCGCTATTTGCGACGGCTTCCTCGACTTCTTC
>JAAZLU010000057.1 GCA_012799165.1 Clostridiales bacterium | reverse complement strand
TCAGGAACCGATATTCTATGCTGCGGGAGATATCTTGGGCGGCAAAAATCCCACTCTGCTCCCCCTTCATTTCAGCAGTGAGCTCGAGAGGAGCCCCTGGAAGAGCGAGGCTCAGGACGATCCTGGCGGAATGGCCAAGGAGATGGCGGTATCCATATTCGGAGAAAATTTCGACTTCGTCAGAAGGATTAGCGATAATTTCGGAAATCTGACATACATGTACGGCTACGGCCAGAAGACGCTTAACTGCAGCGCGGAGGGTTCATATGAGTATAGGATGACCCCCTCGACGGGCTCGGATCCCGGATTTTACGCCAGCCTTGAGAGTGCCATATCCTTCGTGGCGGGTCACGGCGGATGGGGCGACGAGAGGAGGGCTTCGGGATACCAGCTTTCGCACGCGAGCGTGGAGGGCAGCGGAAGGGAGAAAATTTACAATTTTGAATTTTCTCAAACTGCCGGCGGAATAAGGATTTATTCGGAAGCGGGGTCCGCGATAAAATTGCGGCTTTGCGCCGGAGAAGTCTTCTATTACAGCAGGAGGGCGGGTTTGGCGAGCGCTAAGTTTTCTCCGGAAAGGGAAGCAGTCGATGCCGCCAACGTACTCGCGGGAAATTGTAATTTGATGTATAATATTCTGACCGGTGAGCTGCTCGTGCCGAGTTCGGACAAGGCATTCAGCTATGTGGTGGAGAAGCTTGAGCGGGTTTCGGTGGGATATGTTCTCAGCCATGGAAAGCTCGAACCGGCCTGGGTGATAGGTCTCGAAGGAGGGAATCTCTTCTTTTTCGGACTTTACGATGCCGAGCCCCTCGGATTTACGAGATAGCCATATGGACTGGTCGAAGGCGAAAAACCTCATAATAGCGGCCCTCATCGTTACGAATCTGCTTATAGGATGGCAGTATCTTTCTATGCTTCATGCCGAAGGCGCAAGGGCCGACAAGAACATTCAGTCCGCATGCGAGTTTCTGGAGGAGCAGGGCATGAAGGTCTCCGCCGATATCCCCGTTTCTTCCGAAAAGTTGCCGGTGCTCTTTGTGAGTATAGATAGAGAGAGCGAGGATGCAGACGACGAGATCGAATACAAGGGCAGGCCTCTCATAGTCAGGGGCGGAAAGGCTTCCGTGAGGCTTCTTGAGCCGGGACAGCAGGCCGCTTGGACCATATCCGCGTCGGAGGCCCTATTAAAGCTTTATGCGCAGCTCAGTCAGGAAGGGAGCTTTTACAGCGGCATGGAAGTTAAGAGCGCAGATCTCGTGTACCTGTTGAGTCTAGGCGATTCGCAGAGCGCAGCGGAGGATACGGCCGTTCCGGCCTGGCGCATAGTTACGAGCGGGGGAACCTATTACATCGACGCTTACGCGAGATAGAGCAAGATAATTTAGGAGTATGGGATGAATTTGTCCATTTGTTCCCTCGCAAGCGGGAGCAGCGGGAATTGCTATGTAGTGGGCTGCGACTCGGGATTCGTTCTCGTGGACGCGGGCATAAGCGGAAGACAGATACGCGAAGGTTTAGCTAATATCGGACTTTCCATGGAGGATATAAAGGCGGTTTTCGTAACGCACGATCACGGCGACCATGTGAAAGGTCTTCCTGCGCTGCTCAAGGGTTCGGATGCGCTCATATTCGTAAATGAATCCACCTTGGAGGCCTTAAGTTTCAATGTTGCGAAGGAGCGGAGACGCCTCTTTTCTACCGGAGAGAGCATTAGCCTTCCGGGCCTGGAAGTCGCCACCTTCCAAACTTCTCACGACGCGAAAGACCCTGCGGGGTTTTCTTTCATTACCGCGGGCAAGAGACTCGCGATAGTGACGGACACGGGGCTGGTCACGAAGGAAATTCGCGATCATATGAGCAAGGCCGATATGCTGGTCCTAGAGAGCAACCACGACGAGAATATACTCAAGATGGGCAGATATCCCTGGTTTCTCAAGCAGAGGATTCTGGGTGACTTCGGGCATTTGTCCAACGAAGCCGCCGCGTATGCGCTAGCGGATGTGCTGGAAGAGGACCGCGAAAACGGAAAGACCAGAGAAAAGATTGTGCTGCTCGCTCACCTGAGCGAAGATAACAACTTTCCTGAGATGGCTATGGCGACCATAACAAATATTTTGGAAGAACGGGGGCTCTTGGGCTCGCATCTGCATATAAGGATACTCGGAAGAAGCGAGCAGAGTCCCGTATTTTACTTATAGGGATTAGTAGTGAGTCGACTGGTTTTTAAGGCGGCTTAAGGAGGGGAACATATTTATGAAAAAAGGATGCAGTCAATTTATAGCCATTGTGTTAATGGCGGCGATTTCCTTTATATGCGGAATCGCCGGGGCGGTTTTCTACAATGAGTATGTAGTTTCGGAAGTGCCGGAGCTGCAATATATAGGCAGCGATCAAGAAGATGTGCAGAGTCACAAGGAACCGGAGATAGTGATTATGCCATCGGAGGATCTGACGGTGGCTGAGGCGATAGCGGAAAAGGTGATGCCTTCGGTCGTCGGAATTTCGACGGTTACGATGCACAGCTACGGCGGGTTCTTTGGATTTGGAGGCGGATACAGCTACGATTCCATGGCAGTGGGCACCGGAGTTATAATCGATA
>JAAZLU010000056.1 GCA_012799165.1 Clostridiales bacterium | reverse complement strand
TGGAACATTTTGACTTTGGATGGGTATCTTCATATTTAAATCATTAATTATAGCATGAGTTGACACCATATACGACACCAATTATAATATAAGGGAGGACAGGATGTCTAAATGGGATAAGTTATTGGCAAAAATTCTTTCCTTATCGAATGATCTGCGCTTTGATGAATTAAGTAAGGTGTTGGAAAGTTACGGATATGTTATGAAAGCGCCAAAACTGGGGAGCAGCCATTGCACATTTCGTAAAGACGGAAAGAACCCGATTACAATTCCTAAAAACAAGCCGATTAAAAAGGTGTAAGTCGAGCTTGTACGCAAAGTGATAGAGGAGGAATTGCTCGATGAAAACGATTGAATATTATATGAATCTTCCATATAGACTGGAAATTGTTCCCGATCCGGATGAGGGTGGTTATGTGGCTTCTTATCCGGAGCTTCCGGGTTGCATTACTGTCGGCGATTCCATAGAGGATGTGGCGAGGAATGCTCTTGATGCAAAAAGGGAATGGCTCATCGTTGCATTGGAAGATGGCATCGCAATCAGTGAGCCGACCTCGCTGAATGACTATTCCGGCCAGTTTAAACTTAGAATTCCGAAAAGCCTTCACAAGTCTTTAGCGGAAAATTCCAAAAGAGAAGGCATAAGCATGAATCAATACTGCCTTTATTTGCTTTCTAAGCACGACGCACTGGAGCATGCATTGTAAATTTATACGCTAATACTGCCAAATCCTTACTTCGTAGGGATTGAACTCGCTCGGGAACTGCGGGCCTTCGTGCTTATAGTTACAGAGCACAAGGTCTGCATTGGTCTTTTGAAGCGTCGGTAGGGCCTTGCGCTCGGCGGAGAGATTCATTTCGACTCGGATTGTGCGGGGTGCAGTTTCGGTGTTTTGCTCGGCGCTCTGCCCGCTACGAACCACCCGCTCCCAACAGAAGTAATCCTTCCGCACCTCTTCTACAAAGCGTATATCCGAATAGGCAAAACCGGGGGTTTCTCGCCTGAGGCGAATCAAATCCTGCGTAAAATGCCATACGGAATCGAGATCCTCGCGCTGCGCTGCGACATTCACATCCTTGTAGAGCGCATCCTGACGAATCCATGGTTTCGCGTTCGAAAACCCGCCGTGTGGACCCTCATCCCAGGCCATTACGATGCGGCTGTGGTCGCGCGAGCCGGCCAGCAGTACGGCATAAGCTTCATCTTTCGACTTGCCTTCATCCAGCAGCGCCTTATATTTATTGAGGCTCTCCACATCTCGGAATTCATCCAATGCAAAATCTTGGTTACCGCGGCCCAGTTCCTGACCCTGAAACAGGAAGGGTGTGCCCTTCAGTAGCAGCAATATGCTCAGCAAAAGCTTGGACAGGGGCTCGCGGAAGGCGGGGTTGGGATTGACCTTAGAACTCATGCGCGGATTGTCGTGGTTTTCGAAGAAGAGGCTCATCCACTCGTGCCCGGTGAGCGCCTTCATATAATCGATGTAGTATTGCTTAAGGAAATTCAGGTCATAGCGGTAATCGTCGAAACGGACATGGCCGGGCGTCTCCAGATGATCGAAGTTGAAGATCATGTCCAGCTCGCCGCGGTGCTGTTGGGTCAGGAGCTTGCCCATCTCGCGGCCTATGCCGGGGGTTTCACCGACGGAGAAGGCGCCGTAGGGCTCGAAGGCGTTTTGGCGCAGCTCGTGTAGGTAGCTGTGGAGCTTGGGTCCGTAGTAGTAATGCTCGATTCCGGTAAATTCCATCAGGTCGCCGACGAAGCGATTGCCATCCGGAAGACCCGGGCGCTTGGAAATATAGTTTATAACGTCGAGGCGAAAGCCGTCTATGCCGCGCTCAAACCACCAGCGCACAATTTCCACTACCTCCTCGCGAAGAGCGGGGCAGTCCCAGTTGAAATCCATCTGCTTGGACGAGAAGAGATGCATGGCATAGCTTCCGTCGGGCATCCTCTTCCAGGCAGAGCCGCTGAAAAAGGACTTCCAATTGTTCGGCGGGCCGCCGTCCTTGCCTTTGCGGAAGAAATAGTATTCGCGCTTGGGCGAGTCTGGGTCGCTCATGGCTTCCACGAAGAAGGGGTGCTCGTCCGAGCTGTGGTTAACCACCAGATCCATTATGATGCGCATCCCGCGAGCATGAACCGCCTCAATCAGCTCCTCCATATCTTCGAGCTTGCCGAATCGCTCGTGAATATTGCGATAATCTCGTATATCGTAACCGTTGTCGTCCAGAGGCGAGTCGTAGACGGGGCATAGCCAGAGCGCGTCGATGCCCAGCTCCTGCAAGATATCCAGTCGCTGAATTATCCCCTGCAGATCTCCTAGACCGTCGCCGTTGCTGTCCTGAAAAGATATTGGGTAAATCTGATAAAAGACCGCTTCCTTCCACCACTTTGGCGTATCCGGCACCTTATCCGTGCGGGGCCTGTTGGGTTCGCTGTTCATCAGCTCCATCAAGGTATCGAAAAGATCGTCGCCGACTTTGGAACCAAGCATCGTTTTCAAGGTCGAAAGCCGCAGCGAAGACACGAGCGGGTTCGTAATCCACTTGGTGGAACGCCCCATCTGCATCAGCACCTTGTCCACAATATCGCGCCCTATCGGATGAGCGTAGACATCGCGCACCCGGCTTTGCAAGCTTATCATCTACAGACCCCCTTCCTGTGAATCCGCCTTCGCAGCTTCGCGGCGCTCGGGTAGATTCTCTGTAATCTCCGCCTTCGCGGCTTCGCGACGAACGCGCAGATCTTCCAGAATCTCCGCATAGCGCACTTCGTTAAGGGTGTATTTCTTCTTCCAGATTAAGAAGCCTAAAACAATCAGCGCGAGCGGAAGGAGCATCATCATCACTTTAAAGAAAAGTATGCGCGAGTCTGTAAGCTCCGGCGAGCCGCTGTCCGTCTTGATACCGGAGAGCACGAGGGTTGCGCCCACAAGACCGCTGGCAAGAGCCCCGGACATTTTATAGATGAATGGCTGAAGAGAAAATGTTACCGAATCGTTGCGCTGTCCCATCTTCCATTCTCCGTATTCCACGGAGTCCGTTATAAACATCAGCATAAGCAGCTGAATCATCGCCTGCCCGATAAAAATGAGGATGCCTGCAACCCCGATCATGGCGAAGTTTCCTGCCGGGGCGAAGAAAAAGAGCAGGTAGCCGATTACAATCAAAATCGTATCGAAGCTATATAGGCGGCTGCGATTCCAGCGCTTGCTGAGCAGCGGGAAGATGAGCAGCGCGATAATCTGGGAAATTCCCAAGACCAAAGCGAAGACGGCATACATATTCTCGTCGCCGTAGATATATTTAAAGTAGTATATTCCGAAACTAGTTGTAGCCGTGTAGCCGACCATAAAGAGCAGCAGGCCCAAAGTAACCCAGAGCAGCTGGTCGTTGCCGGCGATTACGCCGAATAGATCTCGCAGATTCGTCGCCTCGCTGCGCAGGCCCTCGACCTGCTCCCTGCAAAAGAGGACGGTAATCATCTGGAAGGCCCACATTATAACGACCAGTGCTGCCGCCAGCATTTGATAGGCTTTAAGCAGGCTGCCGGCTCGCTCGGCAAGAGCATTGGTGA
>JAAZLU010000005.1 GCA_012799165.1 Clostridiales bacterium | reverse complement strand
GAGCTGATGGCGAGGATAAAGGCGAATCTGCGCCGCTCGGATGTGAGCGAGCTTATGGATGACGGCATCAAGGAAATTCAGGATTTCGGCAGTCTTCAGATCGATATGAACCGCTACGAGGTGAGGAAGAACGGCGAGCCTCTGGATCTTACACTCAGGGAGTTCGAGCTTCTGCGCTATCTGGCGGAAAGAGAGGACCGCGTCTTTTCCCGCGAGCAACTTCTCGAAGATGTCTGGGGCTATGAATACTATGGCGACATCCGCACGGTGGACGTTACGGTGCGGAGGTTGCGGGAGAAGCTCGAGGACGACCCGGGCGATCCGAAGTATGTCATCACCAAGCGCGGAATAGGTTATTACTTCAAGAGAGCTTAAGGTTGTATTTTCATGAACATCTTCGGCCGCAGCAGCGTGCGCTGGAGAATAGCTCTGATGTATTTTACGCTGTTTTTCGTGGTGATGAGCCTCGTCTCGGTCTATCTTGTAAACAGCATCGAGCAATACCAGATCTCCGCGCTAAAAGAGAATATCTTTAACACCATAAGCGAGAGCAATCTGCTGCAATCTTTGGGTGCCTACGATTCGCTGTCGCTTCACGGTGAGGAAATTCAAGGCATACTCAATGCGAGCTGGAGCAGTTTTTCCGAGGAACTTTCGGTCGTCGACGAGGACTTTAAAATCTGTGCCTCTACAAACTCCAACCTCAGCGGTTATTCGGCCGCGGATATCTTCGACCCGACTATAATTGCATCTTGCCTTATGGACGGCGAGCCGGCGGAATCCGACTCCGTAATTTCCGGTGAAATCCATGTCAAAAATCTCTGTTACAGGATAGACAGCGAGAACAGTCCCGGCGTAATTTACATACGAGCGGATCTTTCTAACATTAACTCTTTCGTTGCGCAGAGCAAGCTGATATTCATTCAGGCGATGGTAATCGCCCTCCTCATAACCGTGGTGCTGGGGTTCATGCTGGCAAAGAGCATAACCGGACCCATAAACGAAGTGACCCGCACCGTTGAGAAGATGTCCACGGGGGACTTTTCCGAGGGCGTCGATGTGCAGAGCGACGACGAGATCGGCAAGCTCGCCGGGATGTTCAATATGCTTCGCGAGAGGCTGGACAGCACCATTACGGAGATTTCTAAGGAGAAGAATAAGCTCTCGACCATACTCAATTACATGGGGGACGGCCTTGTTGCGATAGACCTCGGCGGGAAGATTATACATGCAAATCCCGTGGCGAGGAATATTCTAAAGATTCCCGCGAGCAGGGAGCTCGAGGGCAGCGACTACGACGAGGTTATGGGCCGCATCTCCGAGAATATAGCTTTGGAGAGAATCAAAGCGAACTGCGAGAAGGAAGGCGTGGAGGGGATGTTCTCCATGGGAGATTCGACCTATGCCGTGCGCTACGACAGGTTCAAGGACGAAACCGGAAACGATATAGGGATAATTATTCTGATGCAGGACATCACCGAGAGACAGAAGCTCGAGGAGATGCAGAGGGACTTCGTGGCGAATGTCTCGCATGAGCTACGCACTCCGCTCACAAATATTAAGAGCTACGCGGAGACTTTAATGGACGGGGCCGTTGAGGACAGAGAGACCGCGGAGAGTTTCCTGGATATAATAAACAACGAGGCCGACCGCATGGCGCGCTTGGTAAAGGACCTGCTGCAGCTTTCGAGGCTGGAAAGGCGCAGCGAAAAGATGGAATTTCGGGAAAGGAACATCGTCCAGCTTGTAAAGGAATGTATAAAGAAGGTCGATATCTCCGCCAAGCGCAAGAACCAGCAGCTCAATTCGCTCTTCGATTTTAAGGAAGATATAAGGGTTATGCTCGATAAGGACCGGATGGAACAGGTTGTGCTGAATATCCTTTCAAATGCGATAAAATACACTCAGGAGGGAGGCCGCATAGATATAGATATCAAGGCCTCCGCCGCGGAGGTTACCGTAGCTGTCGAGGACAACGGCATCGGGATACCCGAGCAGGATTTGGCCAGGGTCTTCGACAGGTTTTACAGAGTTGATAAGGCAAGATCGAGAAGTATGGGCGGCACCGGTCTGGGGCTCGCCATATCGAAGCAAATAGTCGAGGAACACATGGGAACTATAAGGGCGGAAAAGGCCCGCAGCAGGGGTACGAGGTTTGTGCTTACCCTGCCGCGGTCGGTTCATAAGGGTGTTCCGAATATTG
>JAAZLU010000055.1 GCA_012799165.1 Clostridiales bacterium | reverse complement strand
TTTTGATGTCCATCTGGATGTTAAATATGGCTGCAAAATACCTAATGCGGCATGGAACATTCAGGAGAATGTTAAGAAAAAAATAGAAGCGCTTACGAGCGAAAAATTATATCAAGTCAATATACACATAATGGGTGTAAATTTCGATGGACGAGACAAAGTGCAATAAAATAAGCAGAATTAAAGCAAGAGAATTGGCGATGCAGATGCTTTTCGCCATGGACGCTCAGAAGGATTTTTCCGCGGAGGCAAAACACCGCTTTTTCGAGCATTTTCCGCCGCAGGATCAGCGGGGATACATCGATGCCGTACATACGGCCTATATCGAAAATTCTAGGGGAATAGATGCCCAGATTGAGGAGAGCTCCGACAACTGGAGACTTGCACGCATGGGCAGGGTGGACCTCGCAGTTATGAGGGTAGCCGCTGCGGAATGCTGGTACATGTCTGAACCCACCCCGCAGAACATCGCCATAAACGAAGCTGTAAATGTTGCCCGCAAATTCGCGGGCGACGATTCGGCGAGCTTCGTAAACGGCGTACTCGGCAAGATAGCCAAAGGCAGAGAACAGTGGGAAGAGAATAAGTGAAGGAACTTTACCTCGGAATAGATACGAGCAACTACACGACTTCGGTCGCCCTGACGGATTCCGAAGGGAATATATTGGCCGATGAGCGCACAATGCTCAAGGTGAAAGACGGAGAGCTCGGCCTTCGCCAGTCCGATGCGCTGTTTCAGCACTGGAGCAATCTTCCGGAGCTACTCGATGCAGTGCTGGACGGCAGGGACGATTTAATTGAAGCGGTGCCGGAGCATAGCGGACTTTCAGAGCCGACAGACAGAGTCGGACGAATTGTAGCCGTGTGCGCGAGCTCAAGACCGAGGCCCGTGGAGGACTCATATATGCCGGTCTTTACGGCGGGCATGAATGCCGCTCGGATTATAGCTTCGGCGACGGGGGCGAAGTTGCTGTTTTGCTCTCACCAAGAGGGGCATCTGGAAGCGGCAGCTAGAAGAACAGCTCTTGAGCGCGATAAGCCCTTTATATTCGCCCATCTGTCGGGAGGAACGCTAGAATTGCTGCTCGTGCGAGGGGAGCTCTACGAAGCCATTTTCGCGACAAAGGACCTGTCCTACGGGCAGCTTTTGGACCGCTTCGGCCTTGCGCTGGGATTTGCCTTTCCGGCAGGCGCATGCGTGGATGAACTCGCGCTCGGGTACAGCCCGCAAGGCCTTAAAAACCCGCTCTGCCGCGTTTTTATGCGAGACTCGGGACTGAACCTGTCCGGCCTCGAAACGCAGCTTAAATCGGCGATAAAAGAGCGTCCGGCAGAGGAGCTCGCCTTCTTTTTGATGGAAAGGATAAGCGAGAGCTTTATCGAGATTTGTGAGAATGCAAAGAAGAACAGCGGAGCGGGGCAAGTACTGGTGAGCGGCGGAGTGGCCCGCAGTGAATTTCTGAGGAAACGCTGCGAGCATAAAGGCTACATTTTCGGAGATAAAACACTCTGCAACGACAATGCTGTCGGAGTTGCCATATACGGAGGAAGACATTGGCGCTGAAGGCGATTAGTGTAACTCAACTAAATAGATATATTTCCCGCATTCTAAAGGCGGATCCCATCCTTGCCAATTTGTCGGTTGAGGGCGAGATTTCCGGACTCAACAAGCACGCTTCGGGACATTGGTATTTTTCACTTAAGGATGAAAGCTCGAGAATCAATTGCTTTCTTCCACGAGATCGCGTCGAATTTTTGAGATACGACATTTCGGACGGGATGCAGGTTACGGCCTACGGCAATGTTTCGGTATACGAAAGAGGCGGGAGCTATTCGCTGAATATAAGGGACTTGGAGGCCTCGGGGGAGGGCGCATTGAAGCTCGCCTTCGAAAACCTCAAGAAGAAATTGGAGGCGGAAGGGCTGTTCGACGAAAATAGAAAGAAGCCTCTGCCGGAATTTCCAAGGCTAATCGGCGTCGTCACATCCCCTACAGGCGCCGCCGTTCAGGATATTATAAGCACAGTAAAGCGCAGATATTCGCTTGCGGATATAATAATATATCCTTGCCTGGTGCAGGGGCCAGATGCTGCTCGGAGCATATGCGAGGCCATCGAAGGCATAAACGAGCTCTTCCCGAGCGCGGATCTGATTATAGCAGGGCGCGGCGGAGGTTCGGCTGAAGATCTTTGGTCCTTCAACGAGGAGAGTGTCGCAAGGGCGATATATGCGTCGAAGATTCCAGTGATTTCCGCGGTGGGTCACGAGGTCGACGTGGTGATATCGGATTTTGTAGCGGATGCGAGAGCAGCAACGCCAACGGCGGCGGCGGAGCTTGCAGTGCCACAGCTTGCGGCAATTGTAAATACATTGGAACTCTATGCACCCCGAAGACTCTTTCCGCTTTTGGAGTCGGGGCTAAACCTCGCGGCCATGAAGCTCCGAGGTCTAAAGAACGATGTGGATATAACTTTAGAAGATCGAATTAAGAATCTTTCGCACCGGCTTCAAATGTTGCGCACAGATATCGAGATGCACAACCCGATGTCGGCTCTCGAGAGGGGGTGCGCCATGGCAAGGAGCGCGGACGGAGCCCTTATAAGCAGAGTTTCGCAAATTGATGTCGGAGAGCGAATAAGCGTGATATTCGCAGACGGAAGCATAAAATGTCTAGTGGAGGATAAGGAAGTTGCAGATGAAAGCCGAAATTGAACAGATGAAATTTGAAGATGCGCTCGCCGAGCTCGAAAAGGCCGCGGAAAGCCTGCGATCCGGACGTTTGGAGCTGGAAGAGAGCATCCTGGTTTACGATAAATGTATTATGTTACATAATCGTTGTGCACAACTGCTCCAAGATGCCAAACAAAAGATAGAGATATACAACCCCGAAAGAGGGGAAAAGGAGGATTTTGAAGCATGAACAGCCCTGCTTACCTAGAGCTTAAGCGGCTTGTGGAAGAACACCTGCTCGATTTTCTGCCCGAAATAGATCCCATGAGCCGCACGCTGCAGGAATCCATGTCCTACAGCTTATCGGCAGGTGGAAAGAGAATAAGACCGGTTCTTCTGCTTGCAGCCTGCAGGCTCGCGGGCGGAGATCTCGCTTTTGCCCTTCCTTTTGCCTGCGCTGCGGAATATATTCACACTTACTCCTTGATACATGACGATCTTCCCTCTATGGACGACGACGATCTGAGGAGGGGAAAGGCGACCAATCATATCGTCTACGGCGAAGCCATGGCCATACTTGCCGGCGACGGGCTCCTCTCCGCCGCATACGAGCTGATGACGAAACAGATGCTCATGTATCTGGACGATTCGCTCAGTCTTCGACGCATGGCCGGCGCTTGCTACGAACTTTCCAAAGGAAGCGGTGTTCGCGGGATGATTGCCGGGCAGGTAGCGGATATAGAAGCCGAGGGCAAGGACTGCTCAAAGGAAATGCTCGCCTTCATCCATAACAATAAGACAGCCGCCCTGATAAAAGCTGTCTTGCTCGCCGGTTGCACCCTGGGAGGCGGAAGCGCATCTTTAAGAGAGGATCTTTATTTTTACGGAGAAAATGTCGGCTTGGCCTTTCAAATAATTGACGATATTCTCGACATTACCGGCGATGAAGCCGTTCTGGGAAAAAGAATCGAATCGGATGCGCAGGCCGGCAAAGCTACTTTTCCTGAATGTTTCGGCCTCGAAGATGCGAAGCTGAAAGCTGCGGAGCTTCTTGGTGAAGCTAGAGAGCGCATGCTCAAATACGAGGACGACGCCGAAATATTTACGCTCTTGATAGACTTCCTGGAAGGGGAGATTGAACAATGAAGAATGTCAAAGATATAACTTCAGAGCAGCTAAAAAAGATGTCTCTTCGCGATTTAGATATGCTCGCCGTACAAATTAGGGAATCTCTTATAGAGAGCGTATCGAAAACCGGCGGCCATATCGCTTCGAATCTCGGTGTTGTGGAGCTGACTATCGCTCTGCATCGCATCTTCGATGTCAATAAAGACCGCATAATTTGGGACGTAGGTCATCAGAGTTATGTTCATAAGATGCTCAGCGGAAGATGGAGGCAGATGGATACTCTTCGCAAGCTCGACGGCCTTAGCGGCTTTCCAAAGAGGGCCGAAGACGAGAGCGATTGCTACGATTCGGGCCACAGCGGGAGCTCCATATCCGCGGCTCTCGGTTACGCAAAGGCCAGAGACCTAAAGGGCGAGGATTATTCCTGCATCGCCGTTATCGGTGACGGGGCGCTCACGGGAGGCATCGCCTACGAGGCACTGAATAATGCGGGGGCGGAACATACGCCGCTCATCGTAATTTTAAATGACAACAGCATGTCGATAGACGAGAATGTAGGAGGAATGGCGGAACATCTTCAAAAGCTGAGAGTCTCCAGAGGATACCTCGAATTTAAAGAAGACCTGAAGTCGGCACTGAAGAGCCACCCGCTGATGTCCAAAGGACTTACGCAGATAAGAGATGCGGTAAAGAACAGTCTCGTCCCGGGAATCTTCTTTGAGCAGATGGGATTTAAATACTACGGGCCTGTCGACGGCCACGATATAGAGTTGCTGAGCAATGTTCTGAGTGCTGCTAAGCAGATGAAGCGGCCGGTCATTATCCATACCGTTACAATCAAAGGTAAAGGCTTCGTACCGGCAGAAAAAAATCCCGGGAAGTTTCACGGAGTCGCCCCCTTCGATCCCTCGACGGCAACCTCTCAAATTGTTCGAAGCGAGGATAAATATACGGATATTTTCGGAGCAGCCCTCGTAAGGGAGGCTTCGCTGGACGATCGTATCGTCGGAATTTCCGCCGCCATGACCGAGGCGACCGGACTTTGCAAAATGAAAGAGGTATATCCGAACAGAATCTTCGACTGTGCAATTGCCGAACAACATGCTGTTTCCTTTGCTGCGGGACTTGCCTTAAATGGCATGAAACCGGTGGTCGCAATATATTCCACTTTCCTGCAGAGGGCCTATGACCAGATACTCACGGAGGTCTGTCTGCAAAACCTTCCGGTGGTCTTTGCGATAGACAGAGCCGGAATTACGGGCCGGGATGGAGAAACCCACCACGGAGCATTCGATATAGCTTATCTTTCGGATATGCCGAACATGAACATTCTGGCACCCAAGGACGGCCCGGAACTTGAGGAGATGCTGCGCTATGCTTTGAGCCTCGATGCTCCGTGCGCTATAAGATATCCAAAGGGCAGGGCGGAATATCTAAGCGATTATGCGCTTCCCACAGGCTGCAATCTGCCGCAGCGGGTCCGCGACGGCAAATATATATGCATTCTCGCAGCGGGAGGCTGTGTAAGAGATGCTCTGGACGCCGCTGAACTTATGGAGGAACGGGGAATCGACTGCTCGGTATATAATCTGCGTTCCTTAAAACCGCTCAACTTTAACTTTTTGGACGGAATATTAAGCGAATACAGGTTTGTGATTACTTTAGAGGACGGAATTGCTTCCGGAGGCGTAGGTACCAGAATTGCTGCATATGCGGCTGAAAGCAATGCCCTCTGCGCCATAAAAGTTATGGGATGGCCCGATAAGTTTATAGAACACGGGAGCATATCTGAATTGAAAGCTCGATACGGTATGGACTCCCGCGGCATTGCGGAAACGGCGGTAAATCTGATTGAAGCGGAGAATTGATGCGCTGATAACTGAAAGAGGCCTCGCGGAGAGCCGCGAGAAGGCAAAGAGAATCGTTATGGCGGGCCTTGTTTTCGTCGACGGCGAGCGCTGCGAAAAACCGGGAACTATGGTTGCGGAAGATTCGGAGATCGAGGTTAAAGGAGACGACTGTCCCTATGTTTCGAGGGGCGGACTCAAGCTCGAAGCCGCGCTCGACGAGTTCGGGATAGATGTCGCGGGTCTCGTTTGTCTGGACATTGGCTCCTCTACGGGCGGCTTTAGCGACTGCCTGCTGCAGCGTGGCGCCTCAAAGGTCTATGCCGTGGACAGCGGAAGCAATCAGCTCTCGTGGAAGCTTCGCATAGACGAGCGCGTCAAAGTTATGGAGCAATATAATTTCCGCTATGCCAAGGCGCAGGACTTTGAAGATAAGATGGGCTTTGCCTGCACGGATGTTTCCTTCATATCCTTGAAATATATACTTTTGCCAGCAGCTCAGCTTCTCGATAGCGAAGCCGATATGGTCTGCCTTATAAAGCCTCAATTCGAGGCCGGCAGGCATCAGGTCGGAAGGGGCGGCGTCGTAAAGGATCCTGCGGTTCACGGCGAAGTTATTGAAAATGTGAAAGCCTATGCCGGGGAAGCAGGCTTCAGCGTAATAAATCTTAGCTTTTCTCCTATTGAAGGTGCAAAGAAAGCTAATATCGAGTATCTGATGCATGTGAGGAAGGGTAATGCCGAGTATATCGGCCCCGCAACGGAAGATATTGTACGGGCGGCTCATGCGCATTTTAAAGAAACAACGGAAAGCGAATTTAAGGATTAGATTTTAAACCTCGAGCGCTTATCGAATTGCGGGGTTTTGAACGAAAAGAGGTATAGATGTCTTACTCGCCGATGATGAGGCAATATCTTAATACCAAGGAGCAGTATAAGGACTGCATACTTTTCTACCGTCTCGGGGATTTTTATGAGATGTTCTTTGAAGATGCCGAAACTGCTTCAAGAGAGCTGGATTTGGTGCTCACGGGCAGACAGTGCGGCAAGAAGGAAAGGGCTCCGATGTGCGGCGTGCCTTATCATGCCTACGAGAGCTATGTTGCAAAGCTGATCGACAAAGGTTACAAGGTGGCGATTGCGGAGCAGATGAGCGACCCGGCGCTTTCGAAAGGGCTCGTGGACAGAGAGGTTGTGAGGGTGATAACCCCGGGTACCGTCCTTTCTGAGAGCATTTTGGATGAAAAGGAGAACAATTATCTCGCAGCATTGAGTGAATCTGAGGAAGGATTCGGCCTCTGCTGGTGCGATATTTCGACGGGTGAGTTCAGGGCTATGCAGATTAAGGGAAGCGATTTAAAGCAGCAATTGCTCGCGCAACTTTCCCGGATACGCCCCAAGGAGCTCTTAGTTAAAGAAAACGATCCTTACAGCCTTCAACTCGCAGAGACCGCGACACTTTCGGATGAAATTTATATTTCGCTTCAAGGCGAGACTGTTTTCGGGGATAAGGCCTGTTCGGAGAGTATCAGGAGGCATTTCGGGACTGAGAGCGAGAAGGCCGTCGGACTTGCCAGAGAGGATGTTCCGCTGCTCTTTAATGCAGTCGGAGCAGTGCTCGGATATATAAGACAGACTCAGAAGCAGGATGCCTCGCATCTTCGAAATCTTCAGATCGAAGAAGACGGCGACTGCATGATACTGGACAGAGCTACGGTCAAAAACCTCGAGATTACCGAGACGTTGTTTGATCGCAGTGAGAAAGGTTCTTTGCTCGGAGTTTTAGACAGAACGAGGACCGCGATGGGTTCGAGGCTGATGAAACGCTGGCTGAGGGAGCCCCTTAAATCCTGCGAAGCCATAAATGCGCGACTCGATGCCGTGGAACTTTTAGTCGGCGATATTTTACTGAGAAACGACCTTCGGGAATCGCTGAAATACATCTACGACCTCGAGAGATTGACCGGGAGGATATCGGTCGGCACGGCGAATGCTAGGGATCTGATAGCTCTTAAAACTTCTCTCTTGCACCTCGCCGAGTTAAAGCTTCTTTTAAAAGGCTTGCCGGGTTTGCTAGGAGATATTGAGAATGGAATCGAGAATTTTGAAGATATCCACCGGGAGTTGGAAGCTGCCATCCTGGATGACCCTCCGTTCACCGTAAGAGAAGGTGGGATTATAAAAGACGGATACAGCGAGGAGCTCGACGAACTGAAGCTCGCTTCCAGAGATTCCAAGCTCTGGATAGCTTCCTTGGAGAATAAGGAGAGGGAGCGCACCGGTATTAAGAGCCTCAAGGTTGGCTTCAATAAGGTGTTCGGTTACTATATCGAAATTACGAATACCTACAGGGATATGGTTCCCGATAATTATATAAGAAAACAGACTCTGGTCTCCGCAGAACGCTACATAACATCGGAGATGAAGGAGGTTGAGAGCAAGGTCCTCAATGCGGAAGTGAAGATAAACGAGCTGGAATATAGGCTCTTTACGCAGCTGCGAGTCTCTCTGAATGAGAGGGCGGCTTCACTTCAAAAAGCCGGCAGGGCACTAGCCGAATGCGATGTGCTTACGAGCTTTGCGGAAAGCTCTATTAAACTTAATTACACGAGGCCCGAGATCGACGAGGGGGATGAAATTGTAATTAAAAAAGGCCGGCACCCCGTAATTGAAACGATGATAAAGGACGGGATTTTTGTCTCCAACGACCTGTATATAAACAGGAGCGATGCCTCCATGCTCATAATAACGGGGCCGAATATGTCCGGAAAATCGACATATATGAGACAGCTTGCCCTTATAGTTTTGATGGCTCAGGCGGGATGCTTCGTTCCGGCCGAGAGCGCACGCATAGGCATCTGCGACAGGATTTATACCAGAATAGGTGCCTCGGATAATATAAGCATGGGACAGTCCACCTTCTTTGTGGAGATGAGCGAGCTCGCCTTTATACTCAACACCGCTACTCCTGCGAGTCTGGTTATACTGGACGAAATAGGGCGGGGGACGAGCACCTACGACGGACTGTCGATTGCATGGGCTACGGTGGAGAAGCTCGCAGGGAAGAACAAGGTGAGGACGCTGTTTGCGACTCACTACCACGAATTGGTAGCTTTGGAGGGGACAATCGAAGGAGTTAAGAACCTTAATGTGAGTGTGTCCGAAAGCGGAGGAGATATTGTTTTCCTTCATAAAATAGTTAAAGGAAGTGCCTCAAGAAGCTACGGGATTCATGTGGCACAGCTGGCCGGAGTGCCGGGCGATGTAATTCTGAGTGCGGAACGAAAACTCAAATCGCTGGAAGAGGATGCAGGACGACTTGAGCTCACGAAGAATAAAAATTCCGAAGAGCCCGAGATGGAGCAGCTTTCAATCTTTTCTCCTCGCGATAGCGAGTTGGCCGGCATGGTAAGAAACTTGGATCTTATGGATATTAAGCCTTCCGAGGCAATTGGGATACTCGAAAAACTTCAGGAGAAGACTAAATTATGATACGCAAGCTATCCAAAGAGACGGCGGACAAAATTGCTGCGGGTGAGGTGGTCGAACGTCCGCTTTCCATAGTCAAAGAATTGATAGAAAATAGCATAGATGCATCCGCAGGCCTCATAACATGCGAGATCGGCGGAGGCGGTAAGGATTACATTAGAGTGAGCGACGACGGCGAGGGAATTGCCAAAGACGAGGTGGAGCTTGCTTTTATGCGCTACGCCACCAGTAAAATAAGGGTTAGCGAGGACTTAGATGCCATCGATACTCTGGGCTTTAGAGGTGAGGCTCTGGCGAGCATTGCTGCGGTCTCCAAGGTTGAGCTTCTCAGCAAACCCGCAGCTCAGCAAGTAGGAGCAAGACTGCGGATAGAAGGAGGCGAAGTGCAGGATTTGCAGGATGCCGCCTGCGACGACGGAACCACAATTATAGTCAGGGATCTCTTCTATAACACCCCTGCGAGACGGAAATTCATGAAGGCCGACAATGCGGAAGCTGCGCTCATCAGCGACTATCTTTCGAAGATGGCACTGGCTTATCCCGATATACGCTTTCGCTTCATCTCGAACGGAACGATAATGTATTCGACGCCAGGAAGCGGCGAGCTAAAAAAAACCATTATGACCCTATATAGTCCGCAGCTTGCGCAGGAGCTTGTAAAAATAGAGGAGAGCTCTAACGAAATGAATCTGAAAGGCTATATTTCAAGACCGTCTTACTCAAGACCCAACCGCCACAGACAGATTTTCTTCGTCAACGGAAGATGGGTCAAGAGCAATCTGATTGAAGAGGCTCTCGAAGAAGCCTATTACGATAAGCTCTTCGAAGGCAGAAAGCCCGTGGCCTTTCTGTTCCTACGGCTTGACCCCGCCCGCATAGACGTAAACATTCATCCTCATAAGACGGAGATCCGTTTCTATGATGAGGCAGCGGTCAGAAAGTTCATAACAGAGAGCGTAAGAAGAAGCCTGCTCGCTTCGCAGGCCTTCCCGGATGCCTACGGATATTTAAAATCCGCCTCGGATACGAAGGCAAATATCTTCAGTTCTCAAAGCGAAGACATCAGAGTCGGAGAGAAAGAATTCGAAGATCTGAGACCGGATTCGGACGAGGACGAGGAGAATGTTGACATAAAATACTTCTCGTTAACTGAAAGCCGCCGAGAAACTGAGGAATTATTCTTACAGCTCAGAGAAGAGTCGGAAAAGAGCGATGCATTTAAGACGGATATCTTCGAAAACGAAGCCGTTGAGCAATTGGAGTTCAGTTTTTCGCATTTGCAATTTTTAGGTCAGGTCTTTTCCGCATATCTGATAGTCAGAGATGAAGATAAACTTTATTTCATCGACCAGCATGCGGCTCACGAGAGGGTGCTATACGAGAAGATGCTCGCCGGGCTGGATTCGGATACTCACATAAGCCAAGCTCTGCTGGTTCCTGTCCTGATACATCTCGACGCCGCGCAAATGCCGGAGGCACCGGACAAGATGCAATTCTTAAATGAGCTTGGATTTAGCGTGGAGCAATTCGGATTATCGGAGCTGATAATCAAGGAGGTTCCGGCTTTCATGGAACTCGGCGAAGCCGAGGATTTTGCGAAGAATATAATAGAAGCGCGATTCTCTGGATTGCAGGAGCTGTCTTCGAAGCGCGAAGACTTGATTTCAAACGCCTGCAAGACGGCCGTTAAGGCTAATACAAGCATTTCCGAAGCCGAAGCGTTGCAGCTTTTAGAGAGCATGGATGCCTGCGAAAATCCATACAGCTGTCCGCACGGAAGACCTACTATAGTTCAACTTTCTCTCTCCGATATGGAGAGGTTATTCAAGAGAAAATGATAAAACTGCTGTTTGTCGCCGGGCCGACAGCCTGCGGAAAAACTGAATATGCACTTAGGCTTGCGAAAGACCTGGGAGGCGAGATCGTCTCCGCGGACTCCATGCAGATTTACAAATATATGAACATTGGCAGCGCAAAGCCCGACGCCGAAGAGCTGGCCGCGGTCAGACACTGGCTCGTCGATGAAATTGAGCCCTCAGAGGGCTTTTCGGTCGCCGATTATCAGTCTCTTGCGAGGCGCTATATTTCGGAGATTAATTCGCGAGGAAAGCTGCCGATAGTGAGCGGCGGCACGGGCCTATATATCAATTCGCTCCTGTACGATATGGACTTTCCCGGATGTAAGGGAGATGACGAACGCAGGCAGGAAATTTGGGAAGAATGCGAACGCGACGGCGAAAAACTCGCAGAGCGCTTGAGACGCCTGGATTCCGCGGCGGCAGAAAAAATCCACCCCAATAATATCAAACGCATGTTGCGCGCAGTTGAAAGATTGGAGGGCGGCGAGGACAGCCTTGCGGCCTTCGCAGATGTAAAGAAGCCTGCTGAGGGATATGACACTCTTTTGATAGCTCTGGCCCGCAATCGAGAGGAATTATATGATAGAATCAACCTGAGGGTCGATAAAATCATAGATTCGGGGCTTGAGAATGAAGTCCGCTCCCTTATGGCTATGGGCTTGACGAGTGCCGATGTGGCTATGAAAGGCATCGGATACAAGGAAGTTATCGACGCAATTGAAGCCGGAAGAAGTGCCGAGGATGCCTCGGAGCTTATAAAAAAGAACACCAGGCACTATGCACGGCGACAGATAATTTGGCTGAGGCGCTATCCTCAGCTTAAGAAGATTAAACTCGAAGGCGATGCCTTCGATGAAGCTGCTTACGCCAGTATGCGGGAGCTGATAGAAGAATGGCTGCAAAATTAAAGATAAAAATACACAATAAGAGCGATAAACCCGACAATGTCGTAGAGAGGGAGAATCTCGTCTTCGAAAGATGTGAAGCATTGGAAAAGCAACTACCTTCCTGGATGCGCGGGTATTTTATATATCTTAAAAACGGACTGCTCCCTATGAGCAGACTTTCCTATCTTCGTGAACTCAAATTCTTTTTCAACTATCTCTTAAAAGAGAGTGAAATTCAGGAGAGGCGCAATGACATAAAACAGATTCAACCGGAAGATTTGGACGGAATCAGTGCTACAGATGTAAACGTCTTTCTGGATTATTGCAGGCGCTACAAAGTTGAGGATGAAGACGGTAACGTCACTATATATGAAAACGGCAACGCTGCGCTCTCTCGCAAAAAATCAGCCATCTCCGTCTTCTTTAAGTATCTTTACAGGGACGGGCTCGTCAGTAAGAATATCACCGACGCCTTCGACCCGATAAGGATGCCTAAGCCAGGAGAAAGAGAGATCAAGGCTCTCACGGATGACGAAGTTATGAAAATGCTCGACGCTGTCATCAGCGGCGCGGGGCTCACCGATAGGGAAAAAGTGTTCTGGGAGAAGACGAAATACAGGGATAAGTTGATGCTGATGCTCTTCGTAACATACGGTCTGAGGCTCTCCGAACTTCAGCAACTGAATATCAGTTCCTTTAATTTTGATCGCGGTGAGTTCAAAATATACAGAAAGCGCGGTAAGGAATCGACAATGCCCATAAACCGCACCATCGAAACCGCGTTTAAAGAATACATGGATATGGAAAGAGGCGCAATGCAAACTCTCGAAGGAGAAGAGGACGCGCTGTTTATATCGATTCAGGGCGGAAGACTCACGGACAGGCAGATAAGGAAGATTGTCAAGAAATACACTTCCATCGGCATGGGCAGCTCAAGACAGGCGGGTTACAGTCCGCATAAATTGAGAGCCACAGCGGCCACTTCGCTTATCGGTCGGGGGAATTCCATCTACGATGTCCAGGAGTTGATGGACCACGATAACGTGACCACGACCCAGCTATATGCGGCACATAGACTTAATACCAAGAGAGACTTA
>JAAZLU010000054.1 GCA_012799165.1 Clostridiales bacterium | reverse complement strand
CATACCCTCACCCCTCTCCGCGTCTAGTCGGATCTAAGGCATCCCTAAGACCGTTCGAGAACAGGTTAAAAGCGATCATCAGGACAGAAATCAATATAGCCGGGAAAAATGTCTGATACGGATACTGAAGTAGCACACTCTGTCCGTTCGAAAGCAAAACTCCTATCGAAGGTTCGGGAGGCTTAATTCCCAAACCTATATATGCCAGAAAGGATTCGGAAAATATTGCACCCGGGATCGAAATCATAGCACGTGTAATAAGGGGGCCGACACAGTTCGGCAGAATGTGCCTGAAGATTAACCTCGCGTCCCTGACGCCCAAGGTGCGCGCCGCCAGAACATATTCGCGCCCCTTAAAGCGATAAAATTGCGCACGGATTAGACGGGCGGTTCCTATCCAACCCATAACGCATAATGCCAGAACAATGGAAAGCATGCCAGCTCCAAATAAAATCATAAACAGAATCGTAACGACTATATAAGGAAGACCGCTCAATACCTCCGCAAAGTGGGTCATAAACATGTCCACCTTGCCTCCAAAATAGCCTGCGATGGAACCGTAGATTACTCCGATAACCACATTTGTAGTAACCGCAAGGAAAGCTATAAGCAGCGAAATGCGCACACCTTTAAACAATCTGGTGCAGAGGTCCCTGCCGAGATAATCAGTACCGAACCAATGGTACCGATCCTCCGGCACACCGGAATAGACATATGCATCTATCTTAACGTCGACTACAGGAACCCCGTTGGCTTCGTATTCTCGTACAACTTCCAATATGGATCCTTCAGGAAAGCGCGCCGGATTGTCCAGACTGGCTTTCTGACGATTGTAGAGCATGCGAGTGCCGTCCGCTATCCCGATCTTTTCGAGACCCGGAATCTTGGGAGGGAGATTCTTAAAGCCTATGTTCTGCTCCGTATAAGTGTAGCCTGTAATGTTCGGCACGATGAGAGCAAGCAAGATAATCGCAACAATTATCCAAAAAGACACAATCGAAACCTTGCTTTGGCTGAGGCGTAGCAGTGCGTCTTTATAAAAACCTATCGGTTTTGTTTTAAATTCCTCATCCGTTATTTCCCCTGCCTGCACCAGCTCGAAATCGGAATCCGGCAGATTGAGAATATCCTCAGGAATGCCTTTATTTTTATCTATAATCATTTCCTGCCTCCCACTCTTATCCGCGGGTCGATAATTCCGTAGGAGATATCGACGATCAGGATTGTGACCAGAGAGATTGCCGAATAGAAAATAAGCAGCGCAACCGTAAGGAAATGGTCTCCTACGAGGATGGAGTCTATCAATTGTCCACCCATGCCCGGCACCGCAAACATTTTCTCTATGACAAGTGAGCCCCCCATAATGCCCGTTATCATGGGAATTATGGTGTTTGCTATGGGAACAAGAGAGTTCCTAAACGCATGGCGCACCGTCGCCTGAGTTCTTGTGAGCCCCTTTGTGCGGGCAAGCAGCAGAAACTCGGAAGATAGTGTTTCGATAAGTTCGCCGCGCAGATACCTACCTATAGTCGCAATCGGACCCAAGGCCAATGCGATGATAGGCAGGGTTAATGAGTGCATAACCCCTGCAAATGTCGTTGCTGTCGCCTGATACAAAGTCGGAAATAAGGGAATCCTAAAAGTAAATAGGTACTGCAGCAGCGATGCAAAAACAAAAGACGGCACGGATATAAAAATAATTATTAGGAACGAAATAATATTATCCCCAATCTTGTTGCGGTTGAGTGCAGCAATTGTGCCGACTATAATGCCCAATGGAATCGATATAATCAAAGAAAAAATATTCAACATAACCGTAGGAGGAATTCGGGACGAAATAATTTGGAACACATCCATCCCCGGTCTAACCTTGACAGATTGGCCGAAATTTCCTTCCATGACAATACCCTTTAAGAAATAATAATACTGAACAACCATCGGCTTATCCAGATGCATCTGCTCTTCCATCATTTTTTGAACATCCGGGGGAATTTCCGGATCTTCAAAGATGTTCATAGGCATAAGACGAATAATCCAAAATGAAAGCGTCATAACCAGGAACAAAGTGAGGAGCATCGCGCCGAATCGCCCCAATATGTATTTGAACATCAACGTCCTCCCGTCTTTTCCGAAAAGAGTGCCGAGCCGGCACAGCAAGCTCGGAAAAATAGTAATCGGTTTTGCAAGTTGTGGCGCTGCAGTTGCAGCGCCACAACTTCGGTTTTAGTTAGCTATAACTTTTAATTTTATTCTTCTACTTTAGCGATTCGCTACTTAAGGAGATGTAATCTCGCCGTAGATAGCACCCCAACCGAATCCGGGAATGTAACCGGCAACGGGCAACTTAATGCGATTCGAGAACATTGCATAGTTGACAACCTGCAGTATCGGAATGTGTATTACCTCTTCGAGATATATCTCTTCCAGTTTCTTTGTTTCGTCCAGCACGCGGTTGTAGTCTGCCTGCACCTCCGGAGTATCGCAGACGGCATACTGCGCCTCGAACCTCTCCGAGAGGTAGTTATTGGGATGGCTACCGTAAGTGCTCAGATAGTAGTAGAAGCAGCTATAGGGGAGCGTGCGAGAAACACCGCGCAGCCAGTTGGTGGGATAGAGATCCCACTTATCGTCACCTGTCGCCTTGAGATCTACATCGCCGGCATAGGGCACAGGTTCAAGTTTTATCTTGCCTTCGAATATTACAGGCCACTCCTCCATCAGATATTCACTAGTTGCCTTCCACTGAGCACTAGTGGAGTTGACTGCCATGAGTATGGTTACGACGGTATCGTCGGAGATTCCTGCTTCTTTATATGCCTCTGCGAGCTATTTGCGGGCCAGCTCGGGATTATATCCGTATGGACCCCACTCTTCCACCATCGCAGTAACGGCCTTGCCCTGTGCGGATTCGCGATAGGTAAGCTTGCTCTCGCTGCTGATGCCCGCCATGCCATTTACATAAGTACCGGTCGGCTCCATGTGGCCGAAGATATCTTTGGCGATGACCTCGCGATTGAAGGCGTGGTAAAGCGCCTTACGATAAGCCCAGGTTCCAGAAATCGGATTGTTGGGATTCTTGCAGTTGACGTCGATATGACGTACACCGAGGCTCGGATAGGAGACCATGCGCGGATCGTCGATATAGGTATCTATGGTGTTGGAATCCGGCGAGAGATAGTCTAAAAGACCCTGCTCCCAGAGCTGTACGCGGGCGTTCATCTCGGGGATGATGCGCACTTCAACCGTATCGTGCTTAAACAGATCGGCGAGCCAGTGATCGGGATTCTTCTTATAAACATGTATATTGTCGAACTCCCAGGTCTCGAAGAAGTACGGGCCGCAACCCATCCAGTTGTCCAGCGTGGTGCCGTAACTGGTCTCGGTGCGAGAATCGTTCATACCTGCCTCGTAATAGGGCTCGTAGACCGGGAAGGTCGAGCGATCGGTAAAGTGGTTACATACATCAGTCTGGCCCTTCGGTGTAACGGTCTTAATCTCGATGGTGTAATCGTCGATCTTTTTGATGCCGACATCCTCCCAGGGTATGCTGTTACTCGTGCCCTGCCTTGCATATTCTGCAGCGTTCACGATAGTTATGGAATAGTCAGCGAGGAAGTCCATCATCGCGTTGGTTAGAAGCGGATCCAGCTGCATCTTGAATGAATACATAATGGTATCGGCATTGATGGGCGTCTTGGCCTCATCGTTCCAATGCGCTTCCTTGCGAATTTTGATCTGCCAAGTATTTTCGTCGATCTGGATTGGAAGCTCCGCAGCCAAATCGCCTATATACTCAAAGCCCTTGCCGTCCGCGGTAGGTACCGAGCGATAGAGCGGAGATGAGCAATAATCATGCGGAGTTTGAACAACCATCTCAACGCAGTCGTGTCCATTCAGAACCGGACAATCGGCAGTTAAGTAAGTGCGATATATTTTCTCAAAAGGCTCCGGAGCTTTCGGCTCATCGACACTTACCTCGGTCTCACCGTCCGACACCGGAGGTTTCTTCGGACCGCAACCGGCCAATGCGCCTAAAACGACAACCAAGGCCATAATTAGAGCTAATAGTCTGGTTTTTTTCATTTTTTCACCTTTTAATTTTCCTTTCTTTTTTAGTCACAATACAGAATTCGAGTTTTTGTGGCTTCATATTAGGCTTTTCATAGGCTGGCCTCCTTTTCAGTTCCAGTCGGGTTCTATACTTTAAATAATTGCAGGCTGTCCGGGAAAATATAGTCAGCCGGCAATCAATGCAACACCTAAAGACATGGTAAAGAAGATAGCTGCAAATAGGAGTGGTGCGAGGTCGTTATTCCGAGGACGGGAGTTCAAATATTCAATATAGCCTTCCCTCATAGACTCTCCGGAAACCTGTCTTCCGCATATCAACTTAACTAAGCATTTTGTACCGTATATTAAACTGGAGAACATATCCATGTTGGCGACGATCCCAATAATCCCTCGAACCAGAAAGCACATCGATATATTAAAAAACAGGTCCGATAAAAAGACGGGCCCGAAAAATTCGCGATTGAAATTATTTCTGAAAACAAAGGTTGCCGCAATGCCGGCGATTGTAAGAAGCAGATATTTCTTCCAGGATCTTTTTAAAGAGGGCATTAATGACATCGGCATATTCCCAATTCTAGCAGTAGCACAGTTGTGTATGTCTGGTATTAATTAAGGTCCTCTAATTATTGCTTATCAGTTCACAGTTTACCGAATAGGTGTAGCTATGTCAAGTTTATGTAAAGTTTTTTAACAAAATTAAGTTTATTTATTCGTAAAACAAATATGTTTAGAAATAATTCCGTAATTTATCCTTTAACCCTCCTGTTTATACGGATAAATTGCGGCGACTCTTCCCTGCTGAAGTACAAAAAAGCCGCCCAAGGCATATCTGTTTGCCTCGGACAGCTCTACTTTTAATTAAATTCAAGCAAATTATTAACTTGTAAAAGATTACCCTTCCGCCTCTTCAAGCATCCTGCGGTAACCTTCCTCCTCCTCGTTGTTGGCGAGTATAAAGTGTCCTTCTTCGATCTCTATCCAGCGCGGCGGGTCAGTATCGTACTTATGCTGCGTGGGATCGTAAACCGTAACCACTTTCTTCTTCTCGTTATCCGGGTCGGGCATCGGTATCGCCGAAAGCAGGGCCCTAGTGTAGGGATGCAGAGGATGCGCGAAGAGCTTTTCCGTCTCCGCAAGCTCCACTATGGTTCCCTTGTGAATTACCGCTATCCTGTTCGTTATGAACCTCATTACCGAAAGGTCGTGAGCTATAAACAGGTAGGTGAGGCCTCTTTCCTTCTGAAGCTTGCTCATAAGGTTTAAAACCTGAGCTCTTATCGATACATCGAGGGCCGAGATGGGCTCGTCCGCTATTATGAACTCGGGCTCCATTATCAGGGCCCTCGCTATTCCTATCCTCTGGCGCTGACCGCCGGAGAACTCGTGCGGAAACCTCGTCGCAAACTCGGGCAGAAGTCCTACGTCGCGCAGGGCCTCGGAGACCTTAGCCTCGCGCTCTTTTTTGGGCATATCCGGCCTTATGTTTATGAGGCCTTCCGCTACTATGTAGTCGACCTTAGCTCGCTCGTTGAGCGATGCCATGGGGTCCTGAAAGATCATCTGTATCTTCTGGGTTACCATCTTATCCAGCTCTCTGCTGATTTTGCCGGATATCTTTTCGCCCTTGAAGATGACGCTGCCGTTTGATACAGGATTTATCCTTATTATCGCACGACCGATCGTCGTCTTTCCGGAACCGGATTCTCCTACAAGGCCGAAGGTCTCGCCCTTATAGATGTCGAAGTTTATGTTATGCACCGCGACGAATTTCTTGCGGCCTCTTCCGAAGGTTACTTCCAGGTCGCGAACGGAGCACAGAACTTCTCTGTTTACATTATTGTCTGTCATTATTCTTCACCTCCGTCCGCAATGCTTGCCGAAACTTCGCTAGCCGAGACTCCGCCGTCGCCCATCTTATCCAGCTTTATATTGCGGATATGGCTGATTATCTCCGGGGGTTCAACATGGGGAGCTCTCGGATCGAGCAGCCAGGTCCGCGCCTTGTGAGTGGGGGAGACTTCGTAGTATGGCGGCCT
>JAAZLU010000053.1 GCA_012799165.1 Clostridiales bacterium | reverse complement strand
CGGTCGACCCGACCGAGACTCTCTATCGCCCCGCTCTCGTAGAGCAGGGCTTCCGCCGTCGTTGTCTTGCCCGCATCGACATTGGCCAGTATTCCTATTGTGATATGTTTTTCCATGCATATATTCTAACACAGTGGCACTTCGCTTTCAGCCGACTCCTACGGGCAAGGTAAAATATTAGTAAAATCTTCTCGTCAATGATATAATAAATTTGAAGCGAGAGCTTCGAGAAAATAATAAGGAGGTTCTGTTATGCAAATTACAATTTCCGGAAAGAACTTCAATCCGAATCCCAAGCTGGAGGCTACGATCGACAAGAAATTTTCCAAGCTCGACAAGTATTTCTCCGGCAACACTCGTGCATCTGTGATGTGCAGCGAGATGAGGACGGGTCTGTGCAAGCTTGAGGGTACCATCTATGCGGCCGGAATGATATTCCGCGCCGAGGAATCCAGCGACGATATCTACTATTGCCTGGATAAGGTCATCGATAAGCTGGCGACTCAGATGTCCCGCTTCAAGACAAAACTCATCAAGCGTCACAAGGGACAGAAGGACATCATCTTCGAGCAGATTCCCGACGCGGCGGAGGAGAAGGAAAAGGGCATAGCGCGCGTTAAGCGCTTCAAGCTCAACCCCATGACCTCCGAAGAAGCCATCCTGCAGATGGAGCTCTTGGAGCACAGTTTCTTCATCTATAAGGATGCGGAGACGAGCGGAATAAATGTGGTCTACAAGAGAGAGGACGATTCTTACGGTTTACTCGAAACGGAAGATTAGGCCGCTTTAGAGCGGCTTTATGGGGCCCCGCCTTGAGCGGGGCCTTTTTGTTTTTTGCGTATGTATATAAAATGTGGTATAATTCTCAACAATTAATAGGGTGGGATACCTTTATTGGAGGTGATTTGTCCTAATGGACCCTGGAAGTATTTCCGCTGTTCCCCGATATTTAGTTTACCTGGCGTTGTTACTTATAGGAGCTTCGTATTTTGCGGCCTGCGAGACCTCCCTGTCTTCGGTCAACAGAATACGCATGATTTCCGAGGCAGATGACGGAAACCGCAGAGCTAAAAATGTCCTGAAGTTATTGGATAATTTTGATGATGCCCTCACTACACTGCTGATCGGAAATAACATCATGCACATCGGAGCTTCCGCTGTGGCAACGCTTTTAGCATTGACGCTCTGGGGCGAACATGCCGTCACTGCGACTACTTTGCTCACCACGCTCGTGGTGTTTTTGTTTTCCGAAATGATTCCCAAATCTTACGCTAAGGCTTGCAACGAGACTCTTGCACCGAGGATTGCTGGATCCCTGCTGCTGTGCATGAAGATTTTCAGGCCGCTCAGCTTCGTCTTTTCGAATATCGCAAAATTTATAGCTAAGCTGGTAGGTAGCAAGGAAGAGGAGATCCCCACGGTATCCGAAGAAGAGCTCTTCGACATAATTGTAAATATCAACGAAGAGGACGATGTCGATGAGGACGCGGCGGAGCTCGTTCAGAGCGCGCTGGAGTTCACTGTAAAGACCGTTAACCTGGTTCTCACGCCCTGGTACGATGTCGTCAAGATAAGTCGCTCGATGTCCGACGAAGAGATACTCAGGACCATATCGGAGGGTCACTACTCGCGCTTGCCGGTGGTAACTGACGACGGCAGTGTGGAAGGTGTGCTTCACATAAGGAAATTCCTCAAGGCGAAGATAAGGGGTCGCAAGGTGCTCAAGGCGAAGTCCATGCTCGATCCTGCCTTCTATCTTCCCGAGGCTATGCCTATAGACGATGCGCTGGCTATGATGAGCGAGAACCGCAACCACATGGCTTTGGTCAAGGACGCGGAGGGAGGAATCGCGGGCATAGTGACTGTGGAGGATATCCTCGAGGAACTCGTCGGCGAGATATACGATGAGGAAGAAAAGAGGGGTGATGAAGAATGATTATCAACATCATCCTCATAGTGATATGCATAATGTTTTCTGCCGTCTTTTCCTCATCCGAGATAGCCTATGCCAGTTCGAGCCGGGTTAAGCTCCGCAAGGCCGCCGAGGCGGGCGAGCGGGGTGCAAAGGCGGCCGTCGGTATAGCGGAAAATTTCGAAAAGGCGCTCATAACCATCCTGATAGGAAACAACCTCGTAAATATAGCATCTTCCGCCATAGCTACAGTTATAGCCATAGGCCTCTTCGGAAACAGCGGCGCCGGCATAGCTACGGCTGTAATGACGGTGCTCATAATAACCTTCGGGGAGATAAGTCCCAAGCTTATCGCTTCGCGGATGCCGGAAAAATTCGCCTGTTTTATATCCCCCCTGATTAAATTGCTCATAATCATTACAACCCCAGCCGTCTTCGTGCTTAACGCCTTCGTCGGTCTGGTGAGCCGGATTTGGCAAAAACAGGCGGTGGAGGAAATCGTTACCGAAGACGATCTGGAGACCATATTCGAGACCGTCGAAGACGAGGGTGTGGTCGACGAGGACACCGCGGATCTGCTTCAGAGTGCTCTGGATTTCGACGATGTGCTCGCTTACGAGATAATCACTCCCCGCGTCGACGTGGAGGCGATAGACATCGAGGATTCCACCGAAGAAATAAAAGAACAGATTATGAGTACGACCTATTCGAGGCTGCCCGTGTACGAGGACAGCGTCGATAATATTATCGGAATCTGTCATGTGAACTTTACCCTCAAGGCCCTGGCCAACGGGGAAAAATTGGATCTGCGCAAGCTCATGATGAAGCCCAACTTCGTGCACAAGACGATGCCGCTGGACGATGTTTTCGAGGTTATGCAAAACAGAGATACCCACATGGTAATCGTAACCGATGAGTATGGCGGAACCATGGGAATACTCACCATGGAAGATGTTCTTGAGCAGATAGTAGGAGATATCTGGGACGAGAAGGACGAGATAGACGAGGAGTTTGTAGAGCTTTCCCCCAACCTCTACGAGGTGGATGCGGACATGAGAATAGAGGATCTCTTCTACGAATTGGATATGGACGAAAAGGACTTCGACGACGATAACGCAACTCTTGGCGGATGGGCGATAGAGATGCTCGCGGGATATCCGCAGGTCGGCGACAGTTTTGAGTATAAGAACCTAAGCTTTAAGGTGGCCGAGACAGAAGGCATGCGGGTGACGAGCCTGTTGGTGGAGTTTCACCCCCTGCCGGAAGAGGACGAAGACTAATCGAAAATTGACATAAAGAATATAAAATGCTCTCCTCACCGTTCACGGCAGGGAGAGCATTTTCGTACAAGTAGCTATATATTACTTGTAAGTTGATATGCTTTTACGCTTGTGCTCGCTCCTTCTGTGGGAGCGCTCGAGTATGGCCAAATTTTCTTCGCTCGCTTCTCCCGTAAGAAGAAATCTGTCTATATTCTCATAACTTATACCCATATCCGCCTCATCGGTCTGTCCTTCGAAGAGTCCTGCGGAGGGAACCTTGTGCGCTATGTGAGCCGGCGCCCCGAGATAATCGAGGAACTCGACGACCTCCGTCGCGGTGAGGTCCGCGATCGGGTTGAAGTCGCTGGCTCCATCGCCCCACTTGGTGAAGTATCCCATGTAGATTTCGCTGCGGTTGCTCGTGCCTGCTACCAGCCTGTTTTCGGAGGCTGCGATTGCGTATAGCGTCGTCATTCTAAGCCTCGGGGCGATGTTTGTAAGGGCCTGATCGCTGAGTTCGGTAACTTCCGCGAGGGCGGCTTCATGTAGATCCCTGACGGGCGTAAGATCGACCGTTCTGTTTGCAAAGCCGTACAGCTCGGCTATTTCCATGGCGTCGCTCGCATCGGAGCCGTAGTTTCTGCTGCTCGCGCAGGGCATGATTATGCCGACGGTATTTTCGCAGGCGGCTCTGCAGAGTATACCTACGAGGGCGGAGTCCTTTCCGCCGGAATTGCCGAAGACTATGCCCTCCGCATGCGCTTCGGCCAACTTATCCCTTATGAACTTTTTGCGGTTTTCGAGCTCGATTTCATAATTTCTCATATCTTGCATTCACCTCCGGCAAAAATATTGTACTACTTTCGGCATTTTGCTGCAATCGCTAAGTACCGAGACCGCAAAGCCCCGCCTGATGCAGGCTACATTCCTAGGTCAAATCTAATGTTATTTTAACTGCTTTCTATCCCGGATGAGTAGTGATATGATTGCAGCGGGAACTTTTTTCTTATGCTCCCGTCTAAGGGGTACAAAAGAGATGTATAGGAGGATCGACTTATGTATAAGAGAATATTAGCGGTGGTAATAGCGGTGGTGCTG
>JAAZLU010000001.1 GCA_012799165.1 Clostridiales bacterium | reverse complement strand
TCAAGTACATAGACTATCTGGACAAGGAAAAGGAAGACTGAAGCCGCACAGCCTTCAGGTCCACATCAATATTTACCACGGGAGAAATTTATGAACACTATCATCTACAGAGACGACTCACTTTTTGAATGCGAAATCTACAACCTCCGCAAGGAAGGCGAATCCGACCAAGCCGCACTCGTGCTGGAAAAACCCTGCGAAGGTAGCGTGACCACGCCCGTTTACAAGCTCGAATCACCCGCAAACGATTTGGTACCTTCGTGGAATACGAGGACGCCTGAAGGCAGCCACGCGGAAATCTTCGTAAGGTTGCTCATCGAAGGCCGCTGGAGCAAATGGCTCAGCTATGGCAAATGGAGCACCCTCATCGAGCGCAGATGCGCGGACGACGAGGACCGCCTGGCCTGGTCGAACAGCTGCCGCGCAGACGGCGACAGCTCCATCAACGTCAAGGACGGAAAGCTGGCCGAGGCATTCCAGCTCAAAGCGGTACTCAGAGCCGCACCCAATGCTAATGAGATGCCCTCGATTCGATTGCTCGCCGCCACATGGAAGAACACGGACGACCCCGAATGGCAGAACAAGCTGTCCTACCCGGAGGAGAAGGTGGAGGAAAAGAAGCGCGTTCTCTTGGATACCCCCGCAATCTCCCAGATGAGGCGCGATCCGGCCTACGGAGGGGTCATATGCTCGGCCGTTACAATTACCGTACAGATGAACAACTACGGCAGAGATCTGCTTCCGGAGGAAGTAAGCTATGCGGGTCTGGACTACGCCTTCGTCGGCAACGGCAACTGGAGCTATAGCTGCGCCTGCGCAGGAGCTTACGGATTCGAAAGCTTCTGCGTCTACACCGATTTCGAAGGGCTCCGGCAGGAGCTTTCCAAGGGCCATCCCGTGGGGCTTTCGGTAAAATACAGCCTCAGGCGCGACAGCGATGTCCCTTACCTTGAAAATGCTACCGGCACTACGCACGGTCACCTCATCGCCTGCATCGGATATTATTTCAACGAGGAACTCGGTGAATACGTCTACTACTGCAACGACTCGGCGGGCTCTTTCGATCTTTCCGCAGGGCCCAGAGAATACAAAGAATCGGATCTCTCGAAAGCGTGGTATCGCAGAATGACTTATTTCTGCCGCGATAAAAATCTGCCCGGCGGCGATGCCCACGCATTCAGACGCATGGAAGCAAAGCTTTCGGAAATCCCGGGCAAGCCCGGCGTATACAGCCTCGAAGCGGACGGACGCAAAATTGCACTCCCCAGAGATTTTCAGGATCGCAGATACGGAAGTTTTGCCGGACACGGCACAATATATTGGTACGACGACGAAGAATACACACCCTTGGGCGAAGGAAGAAGACGGGTTACGGCAAACCGTGTCTTCCACTACGAAGGTGTAATAATAACAGACGACGGAAATATAAAAATACAGGCGGATCTTTGGAATTTGCTGCTCGCGCAGGGCAAGAAGATCGTAGTCGGAGTCGTCGACAGTGCAGGATATCACTACATAGCAAGATTATAAGTTTACAAAAAGGCCCGCAGTCGCGGGCCTTTAAAGTCTGCGCGCCCCGCTCCTTTCGAGCTCCCGCGCGTATGCAATCGTCTGCTTTAGGGCGTTCTCCTTGTCCACTCCGGCGAGCCTTATTTTATGTGCATACTCCAAGGCCTCGGAGAAATGTTCGCCCGGCTGCAATCCGGCCTCAATCAGATCTTCACCGCCCAGCCAGGGCGCGCGCATTATGCGCTCGTACGCTTCGAGGCGCTCGAAGAGAAAATCGCTGCCGTCCTCGAATTTCTCGTCTCCCGCAAACAAAGGCTTATCAGCCATGGCGAAGTAAATCAGATCTCTTGGAGCCGCGGCGGCATCGAACATGCGATTTGTAGATTTAAGGCGCGCACGACTGTGTGCGAGCATGTTCGGCTTCATATGCAGAGCGGCCATATTCAAAACATAGCGCTTGAGCTTTGTTTCGCTCGTCAATCTATCGAGGAAGCTCTCTATTAGAGGTAGCCCTTCCTCCTCGTGACCGTAGGAATGGATTCTATCCCCCACAATTTCTGTCGTGCTGATTTTCCCCAAATCGTGTAAGAGAGCAAGAAGCAAAAAAGCGTAAGGATATTCCACCTCACCCCTGTATTTCGCTGCTCGATCCAAAACCTGCATGCTATGAACCCAGACATCCCCTTCAGGATGATATTTAGGGTCCTGTTCCAGCCCGATAAGCTCCGACAGCTCCGAAAACCAAGGCTCAAGGGCGTCGACCTTCTTTAGAACTTCAAAGAAGAATGAAGGCCTACGGCTGCCGAGCAGCGCTTTTTTAAGCTCCGCCTCAACCCGCTCCTTGGAAAGCGCGGAAGTATCTATCTTACGGCAAAGTTCGACAGTTTCTTCCGCGAGCACAAAATCGAAGCGCGCGGCCAGCTGCGCGGCGCGGAACACCCTCAGCGGGTCCTCGACAAAGCTTCGGGCATTCACATGCCTAATTATTCTGGCCTCCAGATCCCTTATGCCACCGAAGTGATCTATAATCTCGCCGCTCAGAACATCCTCCATCAGGGCGTTAAAAGTAAAATCCCTTCGCCGGGATGCCTCGAGAGTTCCCATAAAAGGGTCTACGCTAACCTCAAAATCCCGGTGTCCTCTCCCTTTTACAATCTCCCTTCTGGGCATTGCAATGTCGATATCGTGTCCCTTAAGAGAATAGATACCGAAGCTCGCACCATGAAAAAGAGGCTTCCCTAAGCTTTCCAGAATTTTATTTAAGTCCGGGGGGCTCACGCCGTGAACCTCTATATCCAGATCGCCGCCCACAAACCCGAGCAGTTTATCGCGCACGAAACCGCCGACATAGAAAGTTCTGCCGCCTTTTTTCTCAACCGCTTTGGCTATCTTGATTGCGATATCATCCATGATTACATTTTTGGCGCACATTAGTTATCGAAACCGTATCCGGGCACTTCCTTTTCGAGAAACTCCTCCAACTCATCCACGCTCAGGGGTTTGGAGAAAAAGTTTCCTTGTATTTCATCGCAGGCAGCTTTTCTCAAAAATTCCACCTGCTGCCTTGTCTCCACTCCTTCGGCCGTTATTCCGGCGTCGAAGGTTTTGGCCAATAGAATAGTTATCTCCGCTATTGAGGATCTTGTTTTCTCTAATCCGATATAATTCACTAACTCTTTATCTATTTTTATTCTGTCGAAAGGTATCTTGCTCAAACGGTTCAGCGATGAATATCCACTGCCGAAATCATCGATGGCTATGCTCGAACCAAATTCTCTTATTCTGTAGAGTTTTGCGATTGTATCCAAGATATTTTCGGAGAAGGTACTTTCAGTAATTTCAAATTCAATATATTTCGGATCTACCCCACTTTCCCGTATTATTCTCTCAAAATCAGGGACGAATTCGCCCTTCGTCAATTGTACGAGCGATACATTTATGGCAAAACGAAGCGGCCCAAAGCCTTTTTCGAGCAGCCTTTTATGATCCCGAAGCGATTGCTCAAGCACCCAAACTCCAACTTCATAGATTAAACCGGTCTGCTCGAGTATGGGTATAAATCTGCCGGGAGATATTCTTTCGCTGCCGTTAAAATTCCATCTGAGCAAAGCCTCGACTCCGACCGTCTTTCGCACTTCGCAGCTGAGCTGCGGTTGATACTCCAAGAAAAATTCTTCGTTCTCCAAAGCCTTAAAGAGCCTGTTCGTAAACAAAGTGTTTTCCTCGATATTATGCCCCAGACGCTCCGTGTAGAATAGTAACTCCTCGCTGCTATTCTTAAGCTCGTATCCCGCAAGATTGGCGTTTTTAAGGAGAATGTCCGCATCCCTTCCGTCATCCGGATACATGGCGATGCCTATGCTTACGACGACAAACAGCTCCTCGACTTCAGTCTCGGTCGATATGGGCCGAGAAAAGGAGCTCAACAGGTCTCGCGCATAATCCTCCACCTGCTTTCGATTTTGCACATCGCTCATGACTACGACGAATCTATCTTCGCTCGGCCTCGCGATATAGCAAGTTTCCTGCAGCATATCTCCGAGGATTTCCGCCAACTTCACCACTATTCGCTCGCCTATATCATGACCGAAATTATCATAGATTATCTTCAGATTTTCGAGCTCAATATCCAAAACAGCCGCTTTTTCCGAACTTGTCCTGCCGCTTATAGTTTCATCAAGATAACTCTTAAGCATGTTTCGGTTCGGCAATTTTGTGCTTTCATCGAAATAGGCGAAATTGTATAACCTTTCCTCGTATATAATCTTCTTCTTCGCGTCACCCAATACATTCGCGATGATTCTCAAAAAGTACAGGCGCCTTTCGGCGAGGCCCTCATCCATGCGATCCCTGTACTCGACCACAAGCATGCCGTTCATCATGTCGTCGCTTTTTATCGGCATCACAAAGAAGGACATTATTCCCCGCGAAAGGAAAAAGCTACTCTGATCTTCGCTTCCCTCGACTATGTAACCTGCAATATCCTCGCAGATTGTAGGAGAATCGCGACTTATCATGGGCCTTAATGCAGACAGATCCGACTCATCCAGTTTCATTCCAGGCTTATAGGGGAATGAATCCCCCGCAATATAATTTACACAAGTATTGTAAATCGTCGCTTCTGTGTAATCCGCGTCGAATACCACAATGTATGCATGGTCAAAATCGAGCGTCCCAAGAGCCATCTCGAACATTTCGTCGATCTTTTCCGAAATGTTTTTTCTGTCTATTGTAATAAAGCTTGAAGAAATCCTCTCGAGTATTTCCTGTTCCTTTGCAAATGTTTTATATTCCTTAACCCTCGATGCATACTCCGCCGTCAGGTATCTCACGACAAAATAGCTAATCCAGATAATAAAAATCCTCGTTACATACTCATGTATGTCGATAGTTACTGATATGCTGGGCCTCTTCAACCAAAAAATAATCTGGGTTGCCGTGGCAATTACGATAAAGACTTTGCTGTGGGCACGGCTGTCGAGGATGACCGTGAAGAGAAGAAACAGCACATATATAGCCCATATCGTCACGCCTCCAGTATCTATATCCCTGGTCATAAAGTACAGCATGGCGACGCTGCATGTTATTAAAAATATCGTATTCTGAACTCTATGATTTTTAGTTATATTCGGCACAAATCTTAAGAATATGCCTAAAAATAATATTGTTCCAGCGATAGCAAGCTCTGAGTTCAAATCCCGGCCCATACCGAAATATCCCACTAGAAAAGATGTCGCGCTGCCTATAAAAAATATAATAGTCGCTGTTTGAAACAGGCGCTTGCGGTCCCCCGTCAGCTCGTCTCTAATCTCCAGAATTGAATATGCCCTTCGTTCCCCTTCGACAAGCAAGCCGAATTTATTCAAGACAAAGACGAGCATTATCGTAGGGAAAAGTAGGGTAATAACTACAATTTTAGGAAAAGTCGACATCCCGATGACTTCCGGCAACATATCCGCGAAAAATTCTATCGCGTAAAGAGATACTATGGAAATCAGGAAAAGGCTCGCGGCCTTCTTCTCAGGGCTGCGCGGCTTGAATTTTGCCCACCAGGAAAACAATATTACGAGAGTCACCAGCGAGTATACGACATAATACAAATTAAGGAAAACCGCTCCGGCGTGCAGCGGAGCCATATTAATCCACCCGAAATCGGAAGGGACCATTATATAATGCTTATCTACAAGCAGACCGAATGGGCCGAATAAAATTACATTTACGGCAGACGGCAAATACAGCAGAACCAGCATGGCTCGCCTGCCGAATCTACACTTGGTATTTGTGAGAACCAACACAAAATGTAGCAGGCAACTGCTGAAAACTCCCCAGCCGAAGGCAGAAAAGGTCCTCCAAAAAGCGCTGACCTCCGCCGTTGGCACAGAATTCGAAATGGAGTATGAAAACGACCAGATTGAAAGCAAACTCGCCAAAAACAGAAACATCCTGTTGATTTTGCTGCTCGTATTGGCATTTATTATGACTGCGCCGAAAACCATGTAGAAGCAGCCGCATATATAAAAAGCCAGTGCCAGCGCAAATTGATATTCCATAAAAACCTCTGATGCAAGTTCTATAAAGCCTTGTTAAAAATACTCCCTCCCTGTATCCCGCAGACTTTCTGTTTAGTCTGCAGTCTTACAAGCACGACATCACAAGCCCTTAGGGAAAGCCAGAACCATATAAGAGATGCTTGTTTATGCCTCCTTAGTGAAGCATCTACGCGGCAACCTTATTCTTTCCGGAATTTTTACCTTGATATAAAAGACGATCACTTGCTTCGATGCTCTCCTTAATATTCTCAAGATCCAGAGGAGCCACACCTATCGTTACAGTAATATTAATAGTCTTATTGCCTATTTCAAAACTTTCCGACTCGAGTTTTACGCGCAGTTTTTCCAAGAGATAAGAGGCGGTGGAAATATCTACATCTTTCAACAAGATTAAAAATTCCTCTCCGCCCCAGCGAAAAACGAAATCCGTTCTGCGCAAACTTGTGGAGATGATTTTGCTGAGCCAAACCAATACGCCATCGCCGACTTGATGTCCGTAAGTATCATTAACAATTTTAAAATCATCGATATCCAACATAGCGACGCACCAAAGCTGTTCGTGCTGTCCGTTGCTCAGTTGCCTAAAAATCTCCTCCGCGTATCTGCGATTAAAGAGGCCGGTCAGCGGATCGGTATTTGCCTCATGTTTACTTTCTTTCAGCTTCGCCAGATTGAGTTTCGCAATAGTTCCCCGGATGGTATTTCCGATGCTCATCTGAATGAGAGTGCCGAAAAATGCCAAATGTATATTAAATAAGCTGAGTATGGTATTCGATGCTTCTCCGATATCCTTAATCGGCACCATATGGTAGCCAATCATGACAAGAGCAATCATGGCGGCCCACAGCACAAAAACCATCATGCCGCGAATGCGAATGCTCGCATATGGAATTATCATCTGCATCATAAGTGTAACGAATAGGTACAACATTATAAGATTACCGGTACCTATATATATTGCGGAAAATATAGCATGAATTATTACAATCACGGAAAGTAAAATTCCGAAGATTTTGTAACGGCGTTTGGTGACAAACCAAAAAAGCAATATGTCGATCAATAGGGCGAAGACACATAGAAACATTATTGGTAAAACATTGATTGCATAATGAATAATTAAACATACCAGATGCATCGCTGTTATAAAACTACATGCAACGAGCGAAATCAAATATAAATATTTTTCATCATCGCTATAGGGTAAATAGTGTGATAAACGACTATAAAAAAAGGCTTTCAGTCTATCTTTCATGAGTTATATCCTAAAAAATAATTTGAGTTAATTTAATTAAATCATTATAATGCCTGTCTCCGATTATTGTCAACGCAAGCGCTTGCCGTTGCGCAAATTTTATGACCCAACAATTTCATCCGGAGAGGAATGTAGCTTGTATAAAAATTTGCTTGCAAACGAAGAATCTTTGTGTTATCCTCCTCGCAAAGGCAATGACGGAGAGAAAGATATCCTCACTCAGCATGGTAGGAAAAGTTCCTACTGCCAGAGATGCTGCGGATGGTGAAAGCAGTTGCTGACGGATATGTAAATACACTCCCGAGCTGATACCCTGAAAATCGAGCATTAGTAGGGGTATACGGAGGCTCACCGTTACAGGGGCAGGGATTGATTGATCCCGTAGAGCGGCGGCTTTTACCGCAATCAGGGTGGTACCGCGGGAATGCAAAATTTCTCGTCCCTGAGCAAGACATAACTTGCTCAGGGATTTTTTTGAGCAAGAATACAAAATACAAAGGAGAAGTACCATGTCAAAAATCAAATTCCTTTCGGGGGAAAACATTCCGCTGGAAATGCACAAAGTGCGAATGGTTCAAAAACTCAATCTGCTGCCCGTGGAAGAGCGCGCAAAGAAAATGGAGGAGGCCGGATATAATACCTTCCTTCTGAAAAACCGCGATGTATTCCTGGATATGCTGACGGACAGCGGCGTAAACGCGATGAGCGAAAATCAATATGCCGCCATGATGCAAGCCGACGACAGCTATGCCGGCTCGGAAACCTTCTTCAGACTAGAGAAGGTCCTTCAGGAAAGCTTCGGCAAGAAGTATTTTCTACCTGCGCACCAGGGCCGCGCCTGCGAGCACATCATCGCAAGAGCATTGGTAAAGCCGGGTTCGGTAGCATTGATGAACTTTCATTTCACAACCACCAAGGCCCTAATTACCCTCTGCGGCGGAAGCGTGGAAGAATTAATCTGCGATGAGGGACTGAAAGTGCAGAGCTCCGCGCCGTTCAAGGGCGACATGGATATCGACAAACTGAACGAAGCCATCGGGCGCATCGGAAAAGATAATATCAGCTTCGTCCGCATCGAGGCGGGAACAAACCTTGTGGGCGGGCAGCCGGTTTCTATGCGGAATATTCGCGAGGTTTCAAAGATATGCCGCAGGGAAGGTATTACTCTTGTCTTCGACGCGAGCCTTTTAGCAGATAACCTGTACTTCATCAAGACGCGGGAAGAAGAATTTAAGAATGTCGAAATATGCGACATAGTCAAAGAGCTCGGCGCGCTTACGGATATTTTCTACTTCTCAGGGCGCAAACTGGGCACCGCGCGCGGCGGCGCAATTCTTACCTCGGACGATAAGCTGCATGCCACAATGCGCGAGTTCATACCTCTTTTCGAGGGATTCATAACCTATGGCGGAATGTCTGTACGCGAAATGGAAGCCATGGCCGTAGGCATACGCGAGACCATGGATATGGACGTTATAAGTCAGACTCCTATTTTTATAGAGGCCTTGAGCAACGAGCTCATATCCCGCGGCGTTCCCGTCGTGACCCCACCGGGAGGCCTCGGTTGCCATATAGACGCGAAGCGCTTCTGCGAGCACATCCCGCAGGAACAATACATCGCCGGTTCGCTGAACGCCGCAATTTTTATAGCGAGCGGAGTGAGGGGAATGGAGCGAGGAACGATGAGCGAGCAGCGCAACCCGGACGGAAGCGAACACATGTCGGAGATGGAGCTGGTGCGCCTTGCGATACCTAAGAGGGTGTTTACCTTATCTCAAATTAAATACACAGCCGACCGCATAGCCTGGCTGTTTGAAAACCGCAAGCTGATCGGCGGCCTGGAATTTGTGGAAGAGCCTTCGGTATTGCGCTTCTTCTTTGGCCGCCTCAAAGCCGTAGGAAATTGGCCGGAATTACTTGTAAAACAGTTCCGTAAAGATTTTGGCGACAGTTTGTAAGCTTTCATTAAATTCTAAAATATCGTGCAGTAAAGAAAGAAGCCGGAGTATGGAATGTTCCGCACTCCGGCTTCCTTGCTTTTCGAAAAATCGTATTACCCTGCAATCTTCATATCTTTTGAAGATTACAGAGCAAGCCGTCTTAGCTTAAGTAAAAGAAAACATCGAATTTTAATAGCTATCGTAAAACGATGTGGAGTCCCGATTAAAAATATATGCTGCGAAAATGGCGGTGGCAGGGACTGCGAAGAGAATCCCGATGCTGCCGACAACGGCTTGCACGACTTCAACAACT
>JAAZLU010000052.1 GCA_012799165.1 Clostridiales bacterium | reverse complement strand
GTTCAGCAACAACGCGCTGTCGATTCCGGTCTTCCTCAGCATGCTCACAATCAATGTCGGGAGCACTATGAACACCCCGATCGTAAAAATTAAGGCGATGAGCACGGAGATATACATCCCTATCTTCTCCGCGTTTTCTTTGCCTAACTTGCTCTCTAACCATACAAAAAGTTTGTCCTGCTCCTCGGTGCTGCCGCCACCTTCTTCCAGCATATCCGCCGACTGCATAAGCATCCTCATGCCGGTCGCTATCGAATCCGCAAAGCTGAGTATGCCCCGAAGCACGGGAACTTTGCGCAGCTTTCCCGGCGGGTTCACAGGCTCGACAGAGAGACTTATACTCCCGTCTGGACAGCGCACGGCAAGAGAAATTGCGCGCGAACCGCGCATCATCAGTCCCTCGAGCACAGCCTGTCCTCCTACCTTCGTTGGCTTTGCGTTTTTAATAAAAATCTTACTTAAATCCATCTATACATTATCCATTTAAACTGAAATATATCGTCCGTCAAACGGGCTTGCATTTAACTTTATCTTAGCGAAAATTTATCCTCGCTCACCATGCAGACTTATATCTTTAAAATCCATCCTAATCTAAATCCTTCGCCCGCCCAAAAACATATCTTTCTGCTATGGCATCTGAACTTTTTTATTATAACCTAGAGCCTTATCCTCCTGAAACGGCGGATAAACTCATCGTTCGTCTTAGTGTGCGCGAGCTCCATCATAACCCGCTCCGTCGCATCCTCGATACCCCAATTTGCAACCGCGCGGCGCATCATCCATACCGCCTCCAGCTCTTCCTGTACCATAAGCATATCCTCGCGGCGCGTTCCGCTCTTATTGATATTAATCGCGGGGAATATGCGCTTTTCGGAGAGATTGCGGTCGAGGTGAAGCTCCATGTTGCCCGTACCTTTAAATTCCTCAAATATCATGTCGTCCATGCGGCTGCCGGTCTCTATAAGAGCTGTCGAAAGTATCGTTATCGAACCGCCCTCTTCCAGGTTTCTCGCCGCTCCGAAGAACTTCTTGGGCTTGTAGAGAGCCGAGGGATCGAGACCTCCGGAGAGAGTCCTGCCGCTGGGGGGTTCAACGAGGTTGTAAGCTCGAGCAAGACGCGTAATGGAATCCAGAAGTATTATAACATTCTTGTGGTGCTCAGCGAATCGCTGCGCGCGTGCGAGCACCATCTCCGCGACCTTTACATGGTTCTGCGGCTGCTCGTCGAAAGTAGAGTAAATCACCTGGCCCCTTATGGACCGCTGCATGTCCGTGACCTCCTCCGGGCGTTCGTCTATCAACAACACCATCAGTTCCACATCCAGGTCCTGATTCTCTATGGCTTTTGCAATTTGCTTGAGCAGCGTAGTCTTGCCGGCCTTAGGCGGCGCAACTATGAGCCCCCTCTGACCCAATCCTATGGGCGCAACCAGATCCGTGAGCCTCATGGACAACGCATTGCTTCCCCTATCCAGCCAGATTCTCTTGTCCGGATAGATGGGCGTGAGTTCCGAAAAATCTTTGCGGTGTATGGAAACTCCCGGCTCATCATCGTTAACCGTCTTTACATAGAGCAACGCTCCGAAGCGTTCGCCGTCGCCGGGCTTTCTTGCTATGCCGCAAATTTTGTCGCCGGTCTTGAGATTGAAGCGGCGAATCTGAGTCGGGGAAACATATATATCCTCGTCCGAAGTAAGAAAGTTATCGAAACGCAGAAAGCCGAAGCCGCCTTCCGCGATTTCCAGAATGCCGGTCTTTTCCTCGCGTCCGTCCTTGTGGACCTTTACCTTCTTGCCGTTGGCTTCGCTGTCCTCCCGGCCATTCTCCTCGTCTGAATCTTCCTCCGCAGCTTCATCCGAATCCTGCTCCGAAATATCATCCTCAAGTGCCTCGACATCCTTCTTCGGCTCCTCGTCGAGCTCATCGGCCCCTGCAGCTCTTTGCCTCTCGGCCTCATCGTGCATACCCTGCAGGACATCTAGCATATCCTGCTTCTTCATGCCGGAAATTCCCTTTACCCCGAGCGCCTTGAGTATCTCTCTGAGTTCACCGACTTTTTTCTGTTTAAAGATTTCCATCTCATTCATAATAAATCCTTTCGCTTATCGCAGCGGGTAATCCTTTCAATCCCGCAAAATAATACCTTGCAACGGGCAATCTCTTCGTTCCCGCTTAAAATCCTTTTTAGCAGAGTATCTTTACAAACCCCGCCTAAAACTCTATATCTGATCAAGCAGATTTACCGCCCGTTTAAAACACCTTAATCTCCAGAATATGTGCCCCGTCCGCGATGAATTTTACGTCCATCCCCGCGCTGAGCACTCCTTCGACCCTGCTCGCATCGTCGATGCAGAAAAAGAAACTCTCTCCTTCTTTATCTATCTCGACCAGCTCAAAATCTTCCATCTGAAAAATGTCCACGAGCCTACCGCTGCGAATTCTTACGACACTTTCTATTAGGACTTTATTATCTCCGGCGATAGCCGCAAAGTTACAGAACTTCCCCTTGATTTTAGCAAGTTCAGAGACATCCGCCTCAACTCCTTCGAGGAATATTCGGGCATCCGGCGAAATAACGAGCTCCAAGCTTTCAGACTCCGATAAGCTCAAAGCCATGCGATGATTCTTCGCATCCACCAAATTAAGTGTCCCGCTAATACTCACCACCGAATTTTCTTTAGTTATAGACTCGCCGAACTGCACCTTGGATTGGAAGAAAATTAATATCTTCGTACAGACCACCGCCATCTCGACCCTGCGCACCGCATCAGCGGCGTTGAAGCGCCTGTTGCCGTCTCCGCGCATTATGTTGTATCTATACAAAGCATCAACGGCAAATGCGTCCCTCGTCGCAATCTTCGCGCTGTCCGCATAGCGGAGGACGGCGAGCGGAGAAGGTCTGCAGTCCATGAGTGCTGAAGCCCACCCGGCAATCTTCGCTCTGCTCGCGTCGGATGCGGCACCCTTTGTTGAAGCTCCGCCGAGACTTTCTACGCTCGCGTAGCCGGCTTCGAGTCCGCAGGCCACGAACTTTCTCGCCCAGGAGGCAACCTGCGCCGCATCGAGGGCCGCAGCATGAGCTTCAGAAAAATCCTCAGTGGCCGCAGGCAGGCCCGCCGCTTTCTGCGTATTCCACAGCATCGTGAGGCTCTCCTGTATGCTCACAGCTCTTTCAGGGCGAAACTCGAATCTTCCGTCCGCAAGTTCGTAACCCGCTATAAGCCCCGAAGACGCCGCGGATTCTATTCCTGCAAGACCCCAGTAACTTTCGGGAACATCCGAAAAGATTCCCGCAGCCAAAGATATATAAGGCAGGGACAAAGCACAGATGCATATGCAAAGCGCAATGCTTAAAATTTTTCTCATGATGCTTTAATGCTCCGGTAAATTTCAAATGGAAAGCCGCGGAAGAGCTCCGCGGCTCACATTATATCACATATTTTCCCTTATGCAGCAACAATTTTAAGCTATTTGTTGTTAGATAAATTCATTTTCACATAAATTTTAAAATCGGAACGAAATTGCTAAACCACAGGAGGAATATCCTTTCCGATGCTTCCCCCTGCTAACGCTTCCTATTTTACAAACCTTGTTACATATCGCTGCATCATCTCTGCAAGCTCTGCTCTGGTCGCTCCCGCTTTAGGAGCGATCAGGTCATTTTCGACCGCTTCGAGGATGCCGTTTCCGACGGCCCACTTCATGGCCTCCAGCGCCCAGCCCGAAACGGATTCCTTATCGGAGAACGCGTCCAGGCTATCCGAATCGCCTAAGTCGTATTCCATAAACAGGGTATAGCTATACAGAATCGACGCTATCTGCTCGCGGGTCAAATAGTCATCGGGGCCGAATTTCCCATCGCCGTAACCTTCCACAATCTTATTTTGCGCAGCCCAGGCTATGGGATTTGAGTACCATTTGCCCATCTCCACATCGTCGAAGATGCTTTCGAAATCGTCCGGATTGTTCGTAAGGTTGTACAGAACGGTAACGAGCATCGCTCTGGTGGTTCCTCGGTCTGCATCAAATTGCCGTTCTCCCGTGCCCTTCATAAGGCCGTGAGCCGCGCAGTACCAGCTCGCTTCGTCGAACCAATCTTCCTCGCTTACATCGTCGAAGTAATCGATTCTGTTGTATGTCGTTTCGACATCGGCCCCGCCGGCGGGCATCTTAAAGCTGAAGCTTCCGTCTCCGTTATCCGTAACGGGCACGGGATTTCCGTTCCTGTCGTAGACGGCGGGCATGCCGCTTTCATAGCCTATGTCGGGATTGGAAGTAAAGGTAACGGTTTCGCCCGCTTCCGCTCGCTTTTTGCTGAACTCCGCCTGACCGCCGCTCTGCTCGTCCTGTTCCGCCTCTCTTACATTGTATTTAGGGGGCTCATATACGACAGGAGGAGCCGGGGCTTTAGGAGTCGCGCTTACGCTGTCCGAACGCTCACTGAAATGCTGCCCGTGAATCGCCTCGATCGAGTAGTAATAGGTTGTACCGTTTGTAAGGCCGGTAAATGTATGGTTTACGGTACCGCTCTCAATCCACTTAAAGTCTGTAAAGTTACCGGCTTCGGTCGAATAATACAATCTATAATTAGCATCATTTACCGGATCCCAGCTTAGCGTCACCTGCCCGTTGCCGGCCACGGCTCGAAGTCCCGTCGGAACCGGCGGATTATCATTATCTCTAATTTGAATAAGTACGCGGCTTCGTTCACCCAACTCCGCTCCGCCGCCAGGATTGGACAGAACACATACAAGATCCCTAAAACCGCTATAAACATTGTCATCAATAGCAATAAACCAGATTTTCCTATCATTTGAATCACCATCTGGCCATTCAAGCGTTCCGGTACAAGCCGTGTAATGTGTCCCTTCTTTGGCCGTTCCGTCTTCCATATGATAATCGACTGAAACCACTCCGTCCGAGCCTCCGGTACGACTTACGCGAATCATCCGACCGTCAAATCCTTCGTCAGGTTGATAAATATCGACATCAAAGCTTATGGTACCGGGCTGCGGCGGCACATAGGCCGGGATTTCAATCTTCAGTGTATCACTTAAATAACGATCGTTATCTTCTACTACAACATAGAAATATCCAACCCCGGATCTGAGTTTAGTGGAATCTATATAAACGGTCTGCTCATTTGTATCGCAGGCTATTCCTATATCACTTTCGGATAAAACGAAACGAAGATCTGAATAGTTGTAATCATCTACCGTATAATAGTACCTGCCGGCTTTATTTGATGTGAATTTTACAGTCGCCTCGGTTTCGCCGGTTCTTTCCACTGCTCCGGCAGTTAAGATCGCAGGTCCCTTAAAGACAGCACTTGCCTGATCGTCGGCAGTGGTTACAACGTACCCGGTATAAGTATTGTCTGCCGTCTTAACCTGCGTAACTGTGGCATTCTTCGGAAGATAGAGATATATTTTCCCATTGGCATCTGTAAAAATGTTATCTTTGTTATAACCACCACCATTGCTAATCGAAATACCGGTAACATGAGTTACCTTCGAAACCCCTTCCAGAGTAATGGTGGTCCGATAAACCGGATTCTGTGCATTATTGAATGGTCGTACCTGAATGCCCTGAGTAAGTATGGAACCGCCGGTTATCTTTATGTGTGAAAAGGCCATTCTGGCATATATATAATCATTTACTATCACTGTTCCACCGCTTATAGTTATATTCTTAGCCTTTCCGTTTTCTCCG
>JAAZLU010000051.1 GCA_012799165.1 Clostridiales bacterium | reverse complement strand
CCAATCCGTTTCCATAAGGCGCGAAGGAATATCCGTCGAGCCACCGCTTACATCGAAAAAGTCACAGCCCGCATCCTCCAGGAGCTTAGCGATTTGAGCACATTCTTCATCCGTCAGTCCGTTCGGGGTCCACTCTTTCCCAGGTAAACGCGCACCTATTATAAAGTTTGGACCGCAAGCTTTTCTTATGCCTTTTACGATTTCCACGGCAAAACGGCAGCGATTCTCCAACGAACCGCCGAACTCATCTTCTCTGGCATTCGTATCACGCGAGAAGAACTGATTGATTAGATAGCCGTGCGCTCCATGTAAAGACACGCCATCGCAGCCGCCTTTTTGACAATAGACTGCGGCGTCTATAAATTTTTGGATGAGCTTATATATCTCTTCATTCGTAAGTTCTTTCTGAGGTCCGGCCATCCTGTAGGGCTGGATAAAGACATGGTCCACATCCTTGTCGGAAACGCAGACAGGCATAACTCCACCCGTGTTCCCCGCAAATGTCTGAGCTCCTGCGTGATGAATCTGCGGAATTAACAATGCGCCGTAGCGATGAACCTGCTCCGAGAATTTTGCGAGATCGTTTATGCAGTAATCGCTGTCGATCCTCAACTGGAATTTCACTGTCTTGCCTTGAGGATAATCGACGCAGAGTACAGCCGGACAGATTATTCCGGCGCCCCCCTTTGCCCGCTCCGCATAGTAGGCGAGCATCTGTTCGCTGAGAGTACCGTCGGGATTGGCCATCATATCCCCGATCGGCGATTGCATAATCCTGTTCTTGCAAACCTTCTTTCCCAGCTTCATAGGTTTAAATAAGTTTTCGTACTTCCTTCCCATAGCTAGCTCCTTTCCAAAATACTTTATACAACACTAAAATCAAATTTACTCTAAAGGACTTCGAGCAAAGCGCTCAATATACGGTCGCAGTCCGCCACGATCTTGTAGTCCGAGGAATCGAAGATGTCGGCTTCATCGTCGGTATTGACCGCGATAATCGTCCCGCTGTCCTTTATACCCGATATATGGTGCGAGGCACCCGATATACCGAAGCCCATATACAGCTTGGGACGAACGCTCTTTCCGCTCGAACCGATCATATTAAGCTCGTTTTCCTCAAGACCTATGTCGACCAGCGACCTCGTATAACCTACCGCTCCGTCCAGGCGCCCGGCAAGCTCCTTAAGCTTTTCCCATGTCTGAGTATTGCCTATTCCCCTTCCGCCGGCGAGAACCACCTCCGCCTTTTCCACGGGAAGGCCCGAAGATTGCATCTCCTGCTCTTCCACGAGCTTAAAACGACTCTCCATAGAGTCCAAAATCTCCGCTCTTTCGAAAACGAGCTCCGCCTCCTTGCTGCAGGCTATTTCCCTTTCTCTGAAGATTCCCGGCTTTACAGAAGCCATTATGGGCCGGGTCTTTGGAACGAGAATCTCCGTAAGCAGTTTGCCTCCGAAGGCCGGCACCAGGTGAACGAGCTCTCCCTTGTCGTTAATCAGAATATCTACGCAGTGAGCCGCAAGCCCCGTATTCAGAAGAGCGGCCACAGAAGGAGCCAATTCTCCTCCGATAGCGGAAGCTGCAATCCACAGCATTTCGGGCTTATGTTTTTTTGCAAACTCGCTAAGAACCGCTGCATAATACTCCGGATTGTAATTGCCCAGCTTTTCGTGCTCCAGACAATACACCCGGTCGACGGCACTGCTGCGAAGCTCCTTGGAAACTTCCTCCGCAGAATCGCTCAAAATCACGGCGACAATTTCGTAAGCCTCGTTTAAAGATTCCTTCAGCTCGTGAGCCTTGCCCAAAAGTTCATAATAAGAGGGAGCGATTTTCTGACTTTCAGTTTCGGCATATATCCAAATCTCTTTTTTACATATCATAGCTTACTCCCTCCCTAAAATCGGTCGAATTATATTGGACAACTCGGATGCAATTTCTTCGGGGCTTCCCTTGAGCTCGGTAGCTTCCCGTCCGAAGGAAGCGGTATGATATTCGCCGCCCTGAGTCGGAGAACCCGAAAGACCGATTCTCGTCTTATCGAGATCCTCAAAATTCTCTACGGACCATACCGTAAGAGGCTTGTTCTTAGCGCCTAAAACACCCCGCATGCCCGCCGTCCTGACTTTATTGATATCCTTGGCGACGCCTATTACCAAAGGCAATTCCGCTTCGTATATCGCATACCTGCCCTGAAGCCTTTTCTTTACTCTCGTCTTTCCGTTTTCGTCCAGGGAAAAGCCTACGATGTCGGTCATATTGGGAAGTCCCATAATAATCCCCACCTGGGAAGGCACATGGGCGGTCGCACCGTCGGCGCTCTCGTTGCCGAGAATAATCAGGTCGAAAGGACCCGCCTTTTCCAAGGCCTTGGCGAGCACATAGGAGGTGGCGAGGCTGTCCGCCCCGCCAAACTCCCGATCGCTAACAAGAAACGCATCGTCAGGACCGTATGCCAAACCCATGCGCAGTTCCTTTTGAGCCTGCTGAGGGCCCATGGAAATCAGGCTTATATGAGCACCGTACTGTTCCTTTAACTGCACCGCCAATTCAATCGCATGCAGATCGGCAGGGTTAATGACGGAATCGATGCCCTCCCTGATTAGGGTTTTGCTCACCGGATCCAAAGAAAGAGAAGAAAACTGATCCGGATTCGGTACCGACTTAACGCATACTGCAATCTTCAGATTCATCTTTCACCTCGATCGCTTAAATTAAAGCAACATACTTATTTGATCGCGGATAATGTCGACGGCAAATCCTCCTACAGCCATCATTTTGGATTCGCGGAAGTAACGTTCTATTCCGTTATCGACCATAAGGCCATTGCCACCGTGCAGCATTACAGCCTGGCTTGCGACGCTCTCGTGAACTTGCTGAGCATAAATCTTAGCAGCCATACACTCCTTTACACCGTTCTTGCCCTGCTGCATCATCTCGAAGCAGCCGTAAAGCAAGCCGCGGCAGGCCTCAATTTCCGTATACATATTGACCAGACGATGTCTTACTGCCTGGAAATTCTCGAACAATGTTTTTCCGCCGATGTGCACCCTCTCCTTGGTGTACCTGAGAGCTTCCTCATAAGCACCTACAGCGCCGCCCAGAGAAAGTATCGCAAGGTAGGCATAGGTCTGCATAACCGTGCTTCCGAAAGCATGAAGCCCCTTGTTGACCTCTCCCAAAATCATGGTCTTGGGAACCCGGCAATCTGTCAGGTAAATTGAGCCTGTCGCCGAACCATGCCATGCGAGCTTCTTCTCAATATGACCCACCTTGAAGCGGGGGGTGTCCTTATGCACGAGGAACATCGTCGCGCCTTCCATCGTAAGAGGATTGAATTCGTCAGTAAGAGCCATAATGCCGTAATACTCGCACTGTCCGGCAAGGGTGCAGAAGATCTTACCTCCGTTTAGGACCCACTCATCTCCGTCAAGTACGGCCTTCGTCTTGTAAGCGGCGGTATTGGAGCTTCCTACAGGCTCGCACAGCGACATCGCGAGCACCTGCTCTCCGCGGATACAGGGCTTGAGGATCTTTTCCTTCTGCTCCTCGGTTCCGACAAACTGTAAAGACAGGGTAGAACCGACAGCCGTCATCATGACCAAGAGGCCGACGCAGGTGCTTACCTTGGATATTTCCTCCATAGCTATACCGAGGTTAATCCAGTCGACTCCGACTCCTCCCAGTTCTTCGGGGAAGCAAAGACCTAAAATTCCAAGCTCGCCCGCCCTCTTGATGAGATGCATCGGGAAAGTTTCCTTCTCCTCCATCTCTTTAACAAAAGGACGAACTTCATTTTCAGCGAATTCCGCCACCATCTTCCGCAGCATCTCTCGCTCTTCGTTCATGTACCACATAATCTCTCCTCCTTGTTAAATTAACCTGAATAGGTATAAGAAACTACTTACAATTTATTTTTCCAAACTTAGCGCATTCATGCAATTAACAATGAGAATAATAAATCTACTTTTTGGACAGAGGCTGCCAAGTGTAAAATATTTATACAATTTTCTCTAAAGGACTTCCAAAGTTTTCGATGATTTTATATAATCAGCAGGAAGCTATAGCGAAATTTCGACGGAATAATTGTTTTCCGAACCTTAAAAACAAAATATATTTTTATAACTTTGTAAATTCGACTTATTTTTTGAAAGGAGGCTTAATCTGTATGCGAAAATTGACTAAAAGAGCCTTGGGTCTGGCCTTCGTTGAATTATGCAAGAGTGTTCCTATTCAAAAAATCAGCGTAAAAGGATTCGCTAAATTCGCGGGAATCTCCAGGCAGACTTTTTATAACTATTTTAAAGATAAAGCAGATCTCATGAATTATTCCTGTGAACTGGTAACCGACGAAATCATATCAAAGATGGACGGAAGCGTGGAAGGAATGCACTATGGCGCATCAGAGATGGCCCGAGCCTGTTTATTGAATACAAACTTCTTTTCACAAGTAGTTAAATACGAAACTCAGAACAATTTTTCAGATCATTTCAAGAAAAAAGTGCTACAGGTTTACATAAAAGCACTACGAAATAAATTGAATCCGGAAGCACTTTCTTCAGACCTCGAGACTGTAGTCGGCATTTTCTCGGAAGGCGTATCCACTTATTTTCTAAACTGGATGCGAAACGGCATGAAGGAAGCTCCGGAAAAGGTTGGAGACAATATTGTCGCCGCCATGCCCGAATGTATAAAAAGCATTCTTTTAAAACGATAGTTAATAGTGTTTAAAATTAGAAGCATTGTCCATTATTTAGTCATTTTTATTAAGCCATATTCTTTCTTCGGCGACCTTAGAAAAATTGAGGCCGCTTAGATGTCTGACATTATAAAATCCATTTCCTGTTAATATTATGTCGGCAGACAAAAAACAACACTACCGTAAAAAGCATCAAAATCCCAAAGGAAAGCGAAACAGACAAAGTATTGGCACCCACGATCGCGCCTTTAAGAATGTCAGCTCCGTAAGTTAGCGGAAGGCAAGACGATACAGGTCGCAGAAATGCAGGAAGACCGGATATCGGTATAAAAAGGCCGCAGAGGAACAACATGGGAAAGCGAAAGAAATTTGAAAGAGTCTGCGCTTCAAATACCTGTTTGGCCGATACCGCAATCAATAATCCGGTCAATGCCGATGTGATAGCTATCATCAAAACTGCGAGCAGCAACTGTCCCCATTTCACTGCGCCAAGATCGACAACGAAGCTCGCGAAAATTAACGGGACGAATGCATTAAAAATTCCGAACAAGACAGTTCCCGTGATTTTTGCAAGTACCATCGTATTTATACTTATCGGAGCCAATAGCAGGCGCTCGAATGATCTGCTGCTCCGCTCAAAGGTAATAGTTACAGCCAGCATAGAAGTAGTGCCGAATAAAACGCTCATCGAAATCAAGCCGGGAAGCAGGTCCGGAATACTTCCGCCGGGAGAGCGAATCAGCTGCATGAGGGTCCACGAAAGCGGGAAAATTATGCCCCAACTAATGTTCGGGGGTTTCAGATAATAATTCTTCATATCCTTTTTAAGAATATTCCAAAATGCAATCAAACTCTTCATCTCCGGCCTCCTTTTTCTTTCTCCTTTTTCATTGCGGAAGATTCAATGCCGGTCAGTTTTACAAATACATCTTCCAGAGAGGGACGCAATTCCCGCGCCTCGTAAATTTCAATCCCCTTCTCATGAAAGAACTCCATGATTGGAAATAGAGGAACGCGCTCCTCCGATGTCATCACTAGAGAATTATCTGCTTGGACTGTGAGCTCGCTTCCTTTAAAACGAGACTGCAATTCAGGGCCGAAAGCCTCAATGCCTCCATTTGCAACAAAACGGACAGAATGTTCATGAGAAATACTCTCCATCAATTCCGCAACGCTGCCCGATGCGACAATTTTTCCCTCAACTATGAAGGCGAGCCTATCGCAAATGCGCTCTGCTTCCTCGATATAATGAGTGGTAAGGAATATACTTGTACCTTGCTCCTTTAAATCTATTATCATTTTGCGTATTTGCCTGGAACTTTCCACATCGATTCCGCTTGTCGGTTCGTCAAGAAATAGAACCTGCGGAGAATGAATTAGTGCTGCCGCAATAGTCAGCTTGCGGCGCATCCCTTTTGAATATGCTTTAAAGGGTCGTTTTCCCGCATCTTTCAGCCTGAATCGCTCTAAAAGCAGGCGGGCTTTCGACTCTCTTTCCTCTTT
>JAAZLU010000050.1 GCA_012799165.1 Clostridiales bacterium | reverse complement strand
GGTAACCTGATCACCGTTGTGGAAGTAAGCATCTTGACGCATTGTAAACACGTAGGTCTTGCCGTCCGAGCTGACGGTGTGGCTCAATGCCAGACGGGGATGAGCCTGACTGTAGTCATCGACGAAGTAAAGACTTTCGTAGATATGGTGATATATCTCGACGTCGACGAGCATGATAGTGGTTGTAGGATCCAAAGAGGATACGACTCCCACTAAGGACAGGTTCAAAGTGTCCCTGGAAGGAGTGGCGACCTCTTTGCCGCCGTCATCGGGTTTTACGGCTTCGGGAGTCTTTTTTTCTTCCTTAGGGCCGCAGGCAGCCAGGCTGAAAACCATCAGCAGTGCCATGATCAGGCATAAAATGCCGGTAAGTTTACGCTTCATACTATTTTCCTCCATTTCATTTTACTACAAGCAGTTTCCTGCATTATAATTAAAATTTCATACCTTCCATATGGGGGGTGCGGACAAAATATACTCCTTATCCACTGCTTTAATTGCGCTTGTTAAATCCATAGGCTTACTCCTTTAGTCCAATTCAAAAGTGAAACCGACCAAAGGCGCGTGTTGCTGAGCGCCGTATACATCCCTCTCCCCCATGGCTCCGGACGGGATGGGCCTAACCATAGTGATCTTGACGGCTCTGGCATTGGGAAAATACACGATGCTCAAAATTTCCTCCTCCGGAACGCCATACAATTTCGCAACGGAGCCTTTATTGATTACATCGGCTGCCCGGACTTTCTCGAACATCTCGTCACTCTGTAGCAGCACATCCAAAGTAAGTTCGTAAGGACCGGCATTCTTGGAGCGAATTACGCTCGCAATATCTTTCAATCTGAGCTGCATAATCTAAGCCTCCCCTATTGTTTCATAAGTGCGCGCAAACAGAGAAACCGGATTCTCGCTGCGCAGCAGCCCGTAGACGCTGAATACATAAGCGGCGCCGACCTCTATGTCCGAGGGAGAAAACGGAAATGCCAGATTGCCTGCCGTTGCGATGCGGCCGGGATAACCGTAGTGAAGCAAGGTGGATCTGGCCACCGAGCAGACCGCGGCGGAATGTTCCTGCGTATCGGCCACACAGTCGATGATGATGCCGATTTCATGGGAGCTGATTTGAGTGTTCGGTTCGAGCTGACCCATAACACCGTTTTTACCGTAAACGATAAAATCGAGCTCGTAATCAAAGTCGGCGGAAAGGTTTGCGGCTGTTTGCCGCTTCAAATCTTCTAAAATAGCATCCACCTGGGAAATAAATATAGGATCGCGGTTGCCGCAGATGGAGATGCTGCGGTAACCGGCCCTGCGTGCTCCTTCCAGTTTGACGGAAGGAACGGCTTCTTCAATAAAACGGGTTCCGGCGACGCGAACTCTGCGGTCAGTGTCGGCGGTAAATGTGCAATCATAGAGGTCCAGATGACCGCCGGGCCCGGGCAGGATGTAAGGATTGCTCTTTTCATACAGGGTGTGGGCTGAAACGGACAGGGGCGTACATTTGCGCTCGGGATTGAGCGGTTCCACGCAGAAATAGTCTTCTCCCAGATAGCCCATAATGCAATCGGCGCCGCTGCCGGGCGTTGCACAGATGGTGGCGCATTCCAAAATTTTGCCTAAATGCAGTGCCAGAGCCTTGTCATACCCCAGCCGAATAGCCGGTGCCGCAAACGGGGCGGGATCGTAGCAACGGCCGCACAATATCACCTGCGCGCCGTCGTCCAGCGCCTGAATGATGGGCTCGATGCCCATCTGTGCCACGATGTGGGTGCTGCTGCGGATCGCTTCCTCTGTGATCTCGGGAGCGGGCCCCAGCTTCTCGATGTGTCCGGCGTTTAAATGTTCCACCAATATTTCCTGATCGAACTCCGCAGAGATTACGGCCAGCTTGAAAGAAAGACTTTGCTCCTTTGCAATTTCTTTCAAAATATTAACTTCCCGCGCCAAGTGAACATCGGCGCCTGCGCCGCCGCAGGATCCTATTACCAGAGGAATATTTAACTCGCATGCGGCCTTCAGCATCAAGGTCATATCGCGCTTCACCGCCGTCGCGTTGGTGAAGGGAATGCCGCTGCCCAGATAATAGGGCCCCGGATCCGTAGAACCGGCATCACAGGCGATCAGGTCGGGTTTCAGGGCGACACCGGCTTGAAAGGATGCTTCCGGAAAGCCGTATCCAACAATTCCTGTAGGAGAAAGGATTCTCATCTCTTTTTTCACAGCAGCTCTCACCCCTTTTTATTAATACAACTTGGTGTATTCGAAATCGTCAGGAATACCCAGCAGTTCCATGGCTTTGATCTTATTCTCCGACACAATCTCATCAATATGCTCAAACAGGTTATTGCCCTCCGTATCGATATCGACCACGAAAGGCCCGAGCCTGTCAAGTTCCATATGCCAGGTAGCTTCTATTGTCCCTAATTCGTCAAAGAGCTCCACATCGCTAATCTTGATGGAGTTGACCCAGAGATTGGGACTTACACCGCGCGGAGATACGTGAACACAGTTCTTTTTCTTCATCATCTCCATGGTCCTGCCTCCCATGGTCGTCTTGCCTATTATCATATGCAGGTCCCAGGCATCCACGGATCGCGCGCCCCATTTCTCAAAGCGTATGCTCGAAGTAGGCATAAAGGAGACCAGCTCGAAGTTCCCGTTCTCCCGCAGGACGATGGGACCGACATGGATCAGCAAATCCCGTTCCGCCGCGGCTGCAGGAGATTCGTGCCCCTCGTCAAATACCCAGCGATGCAGGCGGGAACGGCAGGTAAAAGCTTTGCCGCTGACATAAACCAGGTCTCCTATCCGGAGCTTTTTTATATCTTCAGGATTAAAGGGAGCCGTCAATTCATATATAGCCACTTTCCTACCTCCCCTCAAACCAGTCGGGGCTGATCATTTCTTCCACGCTCCGATCTGCCAGAATCCGGCTGGAAGCTCTGCGGGCCACCATGCAATTGCTGCTGGTCGCCACGGCAATACCGGCAATATGGGTATACGCATATTCCACATTGACGGCGAATACCGAAGTATCGCCCCCGGCGCCCATGGTCCCGACTTTCAACATATTCAGCGCCTCGCAGAGAGATTCCTCGATTTCACGGAACGGCGCCTCGGGATGATGGGAACCCACGGTTCGCAGGCAAGCCGCTTCCTTTGCCAAATTGGCAGCCACATTCGCCGTGCCGCCGATGCCGATGCCCAAAACCGAGGGCGGACAGATGGCACCCGCTCGGCTGGATGCCTGAAAGCAGTCAAGAACGAATTTCTTAATACCCTGCACCCCGTCCGCGAAAGCCACAACCCTGTGTCGGGTGCCCCCGAAGCATTCGCTGCCTCCGCCTTTGGCGACATAGGTAATCTCGATGCCGTCGCCGGGCACAAACTTGTAGCTGAAATCGGGAATATTCATGCCGATGTTGTTCCCCGGATCATAGCCCGTGAGGGGGTGTTTCATTGTCGAACGCAAAAAACCCAACTTCGTCGCCTTGGCAACGGCCCGCCTTGCGGCCTCCTCCAGCCCCATCAAACCGCCTTCAAGCTTACAATCATTCCCAAGCTTGAAGTAAAAAATAGGCCACCCCGTATCTGGACAGGCCGGCCTCTTTATCTCTTTGGACAGCATCAGACTGTCGTAGGTTCTCTGCAAACCTTCCCGTGCGGAAGCATATGTCTCGCGGGCAATTGCACTTTCAAATGCCGCTTCGACATCGGGCGGAATCACGGTGGATCCCCTGACGACGGTTTGAAAAATCACTTCTTCGTAAATCTTTGTAGTAATCAAATCTCTTCACTCTGATCCGGACAATGAAAATCAAGATGCAAATGAGCCGATTGCGAGCATCTGCACAACTAAACTTTACAATAGCAGGGATTATTTTAGAATTGCATTTTTTCCATTAATTATTGCACTTTGCCCATATTATTGCGCCGGAATTTCAAAAATGATACTACACACCTCATAATTTTCATTTACTTTATTTTATAAGCGGCCATATATATGGTGCCACAACCGAGCTTTTAACAATGTTTTGCGGCACTGCTACAAAATACTCATTGATAATAATTGATCATTATAATATCAAGGTCAGTGCTGCCTGCATTTTTATAGCTGTGGGGTTCGGACGGGTCAAAGCTTATTGCATCGGACGGGCCAAGCATGTATACCGTCTGTCCTGCGCCCAATTCCAGATTTCCCTTCTGGACAAGGATATATTCCTGTGTATGCTCGCCATGGCCCGGCGATATGTATGTACCACCGGGCTGAATCTGTAAGGTAAACAACTCAAAATTACGATTTTCACTACTTTTATAGTAACACCACATCCTGCCCTGACAGCAGTTCAATTCCTGCACTATAAGGTTTTCCTTTCTGAGAACGGATCTGACAGTCTCATGGCGGTCCAATAGAGCAGTATATGTCACATGAAGTGCGCGGGCAATTTTCCAGATTGTCTCAATAGAAGGATTACTGTCTCCGCGTTCCATCTGTGACAGCTGCGCCTTGCTGACTCCGCTGAGCTCTGAAAGCTTACCAAGGCTGAAATTTTGCTGTGTCCGAAGCCTGCGCAGGTTGTCTCCAATCACTTTTGAAATATCCACAATAAATCTCTCCGAAAAAGCTTGACAGTTATAACGAACAAATATATTTTATGTAGTAAATAAATTGTTAATTATATTTTAAAATAGTTCAAAATATTTTTCAAACCACTTATCAGGAGGAATACGTTATGAAGAAACTTCTCGGAAGTATCACTGAAGTCATCGGTGAAACCCCAATGCTGAATCTCAGCCGAATTACAAAATATTACGGTGTTGAAGGTCGGATATACGCAAAACTTGAGTACCTGAGTCCGGGCTATTCAAAGAAGGACAGAATCGCACTTCAGATGATTCTGGATGCCGAGGCATCCGGCGAACTGAAGCCCGGTCAGCCTGTTGTTGAACTTACCAGCGGAAATGCCGGCATGGGACTCGCCATCGTCTGTGCGGCGACCGGACATCCATTCATAGCCTGCATGTCCAAAGGTAATTCCCTGGAACGTGCACGTATGATGAGAGCACTCGGTGCAGATGTTGTTCTTGTCGATCAGATGCCGACCTCCGTCTATGGCCAGGTTTCCGGCGATGACCTTGCCCTGGTGGAACAGGAGGCACAGCGCATCTGTGCAGCTCGCGGCGCATTCCGTGCAGACCAGTTCCGGCTTGAGTCCTGCAACCGTGCCCATGAGAACGGGACCGCCAAAGAAATGATTGAACAGGCTTATGGTGATATTGATGCATTCGTGGATTTCGCCGGATCCGGCAGCACCTTCAGCGGCGTTTCCAGAGGGCTGAAAAAGTACAATCCCGCCATCCGCTGCTATATCGCAGAGCCCGAGACTGCAGCGGTCTATGCCGGCAAGGAGATTAAGAATCTGGGTGCCCACAAAATTCAAGGCGGAGGCTATTCTATGGACCTGCCACTGATTGATAAAAATCTGATTGACGGCTTTATACAGATCATCGACGACGATGCTGCCGAAAAGGCACGCAATCTTGCAAGACTCGAAGGTGTTTTCGCGGGATATTCCTCCGGCGCCAATCTGGACGCTGCAATCCAACTTCTCAATGGCCCTGAAAAGGGTAAGACTGTCGTGATTACAATCAATGACAGCGGTCTGAAATATCTCAGCACCGACCTTTATCCGCAATTTGAGTAATCATCCGCGGTTTTGAGAAAAAGCAGCCCTCACATCCATATCAGGACTTGCACAGAAAAGAAATTCCGAGAGTACCTCAGGTACCGGTAATATCCGCTGCAGTTATTCTGATTCCGCCATCTGCGGCGTTACGAGCGGTAGAAAATGTTGTATCACTTAGGTATGCATGGTTGTGATATAACATTTCCTTCGGTTTCCAATCCGTAGGAGGGAAATGTTGTATCATCTTTGTAAGTTTGGTTATGATATAATACAGTAAATACTTTAAGACCCTGTATTCATAATGCTCGGTGAAATAAATATGGTCAATGAAATATCTCTGGAACACTTTAATAAGTCTCCGGATCAAAAATATCATTTATATCGAATCAGCGGCAGCGCCGTAAGTAAAAAGCCCCATACCCACTCCTACTATCAGATCTGTTATGTGGAACGTGGCGAGATTCAACACTGGAGCGGCAATTCCTTTGTTTCCTCCCATTTCGGGGATGCCTTTATCGTTCCGCCCGGCTTTGTCCATAGCATCGTATTCCCCAATGACGATTCTCAGATGTATTCTCTATCCTTTGAGGAAAATATGTTCCATCCCGGATTCCCCCATTCCGGCGCCTATCGCTTTATGACGGCGTTGAAACTGGATGCTTCCAAACAAAGTAAAATAGATATCCGCATGAAAGTTACGCTGAACAAGGACCAGCGCTTCATTATGCAAGCTCTGCTGGAGTCTCTGCTGCGGGAAAGCTCATCAAACTACCCTGCAGAACTGTCCAGCGCGGCCAGTCTGATTGCAGCAATTTTATATATCCTGGCTCAGGCATATTTCATGGACGAACAGCATGAGGGCAAATACGACATGATCAGCCAATACGACCAATCTCTGAAAGAATGT
>JAAZLU010000049.1 GCA_012799165.1 Clostridiales bacterium | reverse complement strand
GCGGCGCATATGCGCCGCCGGCTTCTTTCTATACCGCTTTGTTATATTACTTCCTTGCTTTTCTCAGTGCTATAATCCTCTGCATCTCGTTGTTTGCTATCATAAAGCCTTCGTCGACTCCCATTCCGGGCTTTGCTAGAATCTGATCGGGCTGAGTCGCCATTGCGCACTGTGCGCAAACTTGAGCCGATCGATCTGTCTCGTTGCAGGTACCGCCAAGATATGCGCCGACACCCCTCTCCTTGCAGTAGAGCACAGCTTCTATCGAATTGCTTATGCTTCCCAGGTCCGGAGTCTTAATCTGAATCATGTGGCCGGCGCGATTATCCGCGAAGTACTTGATGTCTTCGAGGGTATTGCACCACTCGTCGGCCACGAGTTCGACTTCGATGCCTCTGCGGTCGAGCTCCTCGGTCAGACCCGCAAGCGCTATCATCTGAGCTTCTCTATCCTTATCGCAGTCCATCGGTCCTTCTATCCGCAGGCGGAAGGGCTTTGCGATTTCCGCGAGCTTTGCGAGATAATCCGCCATGGCCTCGTAATTCGTGTTCCCGAAGGCCGCACCTATGGTTCCGTATACATCGATGTGGAAGATCGGATTATAATCTTCGCACTGTCTATCTTCGAGAACCCTGTCTCTGAGCCAGGCCAGATACTTTTCGAGAACTTCGCCGTTTTTGCCGAGTTTCTCGATGTTGTTTATAAGGGCGTGCGGCAGAACATCGGCCTGCTTTATAATCATCTTGTCGGCATTGGTGTAGCGATCATCGCCGGATTGGCAGAATATATGTATGGGTTCTTCGCTCACTTCGCAGCCGTATTCGTCGGCAACCACCTCGCACATCATGCGGTGACTCGCCTTTGCGACGGCATCGAGCAGGGCCTGAGAAACGCCGTAGCGTATAGCCGTGTGGAGCTTCTTTCCGTTCACCGTCAATGCCTCAAGTTTCTCCGCAAGCTCCTTAAAGGAATCCAGCTTTCTTCCTACGAGCTTGGGCTTTATATGCTCCTCAATTACGGGGATAAAGTCGTCCGCAAGGAACAGCGGGTCTCTTCCGCCTGCGCCCGAATACTGCACCGCAGCGCAGTCGCCGTAGGCTACCTGACCGTCTTCGAGAACTATCATAACGGAGATTGATTCTCCGGGCATGCGAACGGAGCTGAAGCCCTGCGTGGTAGGCTCTCCCTGATAGAACATGCCGTCCGGCTTTGCGCCTTCTCTTATGGCTCTCTGGTCGTCGAAATAAAACCCTGTGCGTCCCTTAGAACAAACAACATCGATAATTTTCATATTTTTTGTCTCCTTCTGTAAGTTAAATTTATATTGTAGATACCCCTTACTTTTTCGGGCGACCTACGAGTCGGCCCTTGCTTATCGCATATACATCGTCTATGACCATCTGGAAGGAGGCTTCGCGCCTCTCCGACTTGGCTCTTTCCTCGATTTTATTCTTGTGGAAATCCCGCAGTTCCTTGTCGAAGGGGAGATTCCCGAGTGCCAGTATGCGGATGGCACCGTCGTTGTCCCTCGCGGGGAGCATCTTGCCCGCGTTGATTTTGCAAGGAGCAAAGGGGACATCCAGAGTTCCCGCCTCGACAGCTCTGCAGGCCCCGAGGGCGATATCTCCTTCGCCTAACTCGAAGCACTTATCCATTATGCTGCGGGTCTCTGCGCGGATAATCTCCTTTTCGGCCTCGAGATCTTCGGACGCGAATTCCTGATCCTGTAGCATGGAGAGAACCTGCTTCGTGCAGCGAATTCCCGCAGCGTTGGCTTCCTTAGTCGGTATGCCTGCAGCCTCGTGAGGCGTCTTGACGATAACCTTTGTGGCCTTGGATAGTGCCGCCGCGGCGCTGCCCCAGGCGATTACGCCGAAGGCCTTGGCTTCGTCCTGCGGGAAGCCCCCCATCCACTGGTGGAACACGCTGGTTACGACGGCGTCATCGTAGCCGCCCTTCAAAAGGTACTCGCTCGTCAGTTCCTCCAGCGTCCTTATTGCTGCCACATCCTGAACCAGGTTTCCGCCCTGTCCGTATCCGACGGTTATGTTTTTGACCCCCTGCTCCGCCGCAAGCAGAGCCTCGATTATTGCAACCGCATGAGAGATGCAGGGCGGCACCAGGGTGCCGGTCAGAGGCCCGTAGGGCTCCCTGTTTATCGAAATTCCCGCTTCCTCGTAGAGTCCGGTGAGTCTATCGACATACTGCCAGTCGCGTATGGTCCTTTCCATCGGGACATTCTTAGTATACGGCAGGTTGTACGAGATCCCGCCGCCCTCGTAGCTCGTGAATCCGCCCGCATATGTCACCTCCGCAAGCAGCCTCGCATCGGGTGTACCGTGGCGCACCTGAACCGGCGTATGCAGCGCCTCGATTACCCTCCTGCAGGCGTGTACGCCGTGGTTTACCGCGGGAAAGCCGTTCAGCATCGAGCGTCCCTCGTGCTGGGATACCTTGATGCCGTTTTCCGCTTCTTCGTAGCGGTTCTGACGGGTATAGCTGTCTATAGTCGTGGGAAGAAGGTCCGCTTCTCCCGCATCCTGCAGGTGCTGCAGCAGCTCGATGTGGGCAGGCAGCAGCGCTACGCCCGCGCGGGGCTGCGCCAGAGTCTTGCCCTCTTCCTTGGCCTTTATGAGTTTCTGCGAGAATTTCCTCTCTTCGGGCATATTCTCGTGATACTTTACAGCCTCGTCGAAATCCACATCCTTGCCGGTGGGCCAACTCGTGAGCACCTCGGTTCTCATCTTTTGAAAATCATCAAGAGGGATTTTCCTGTTTTGCATATCCATCTT
>JAAZLU010000048.1 GCA_012799165.1 Clostridiales bacterium | reverse complement strand
TTCTCGTTGAACATATTGATGGCGTAGCGGTCCGTCATACCGGATATATAGTCCTTCACAGCCTCCTCAGCACCATCGTCGGACATTATCTGCCTGTACTCCGGCGGCATCTGCTCCGGACGTTCCAAAAAATAATCGTATAGCATATATATAAGCCCGCGTATCTTCTCGAGCTCCGCATTCTTCTTTACGACCGGACTTTTATACACATTTTCGAACATGTAATCCCTGAGTAAAAACATATACCTGCCGGCCTCCTCGGACAGCTCTATGCTTCCAGCTCCGTCCGAAGTCCTCACTATATCGTTTATAAGAGTATTGATTCTGCTGCGGTGGTCCTTACCCAGATACTCGACGCATTCCGCAGGGAGATCCTCCTTGCTGATGATTCCACCCCTTACTGCATCGTCTATATCGTGGTTTATGTAGGCTATGCGGTCGGAATGTCTAACGACCTGCCCCTCCAAGGTGAAGGGCCAGTCCTTTCCGGTGTGGTTGAGTATGCCGTCGCGCACTTCCTCGGTGAGATTCATGTTGCGACCGTTCTCGTTTCTCTCGATAACATCGACTACCCTAAGACTCTGGACATTATGCATGAAGCCCCCGGGATGAATCTCATCCAGAAACTGCTCGCCGTTATGACCGAATGGCGTGTGCCCCAGATCGTGGCCGAGAGCTATGGCTTCGGTCAGGTCCTCGTTGAGATTGAGCGCACGCGATATACTCTTCGCAATCTGCGCAACTTCCAACGTGTGAGTGAGCCTCGTCCTGAAATGATCCCCTTCGGGGCTCAAAAATACCTGGGTCTTATGCATAAGCCTCCGCAGCGCCTTGCTGTGGATTATCCGATCGCGGTCGCGCTGAAAATCCGTGCGTAGCTCGCAGGGCTTCTCGGGAAAGCTGCGCCCTCTGCTCAAGGCCGATTTGCATGCATAGGGAGATAAAGTCTCCATCTCTCTGATTTCAAGATCCTCTCTACCGATCATTTTTAACCTCGCCTGTCCGTCGAACCCATTCCGCCCGTCCTCTTGGCACTTGCCTCGTCGTCTGTCGTTATGCCGTAAGGAAGAAAGACAGCCTGGGCAAAAGCTTTGCCCGCCTCAATTTGCAGACGCTTGCCACTCTTGGAATCGTTCGTAATCTGCACGATAATATGCCCTTCGTTATCAGCTCCGTAGTAATCCTCATCGACGACGCCGACGGTATTGTCGAGCTGCATCCTATATCTGAATCCCAGCCCGCTCCTCGGAAAAATCAGCATTACCCATCCTTCTTCCATGCGGCAACGCAGTCCCGTAGGCACTCGCATACTCTCTCCCGGAGCAAGTTCTATGTCGAAGGGAGTGAACAAGTCGTACCCGGCGCTGCCCGAAGTGGCGCGCAGCGGCAATTTCAGTTCGCAAGCTTCCTGCGATATCCCGCTGCAATCGGCCATAAAGCGCTCGCGCGAAACGAATTCAAATTTTGCAATCCTCGGAGCAGCCATTCAATCTCCTCTCACCCTATATGACTTATTTTAAC
>JAAZLU010000047.1 GCA_012799165.1 Clostridiales bacterium | reverse complement strand
GACGACGAGGGGATTATGAAGCTCGACAATGTTGGCTTTATAGCTTACAGCGGAGAGATACTCGGCGTTGCGGGAATATCGGGAAGCGGCCAGAAGGAGTTGCTGGAGGCGATAGCAGGTCTGCGGCATATATCTTCGGGCTCCATCATATATTCACCGGAAGGGAAAGTGCCCGAGGAACTGGTCGGAAAGAGCCCGATGGAAATAAAGGATGCGGGTGTCGCATTGGCCTTCGTGCCGGAGGACAGGCTCGGTATGGGTCTGGTCGGCGGCATGGGGATGATCGGAAATATGATGCTTCGAACCTGGAATAAGGGCAAGGGTATTTTTATAAGCAGGAAGGAACCCGAGGAGGTTGCGGAAAAGGTCTTTAAGCATTTGGATGTCGTCGCCCCGGGCATAGATTATCCGGTGCGCAAGCTCTCGGGCGGCAATGTGCAAAAAGTCTTGGTCGGTAGAGAGATAGCATCTTCTCCGAGCGTCCTCATGAGCGCTTATGCCGTGAGAGGCTTGGATATCAACACTTCTTATACAATATACGGCTTGATGAACGAACAGAAGGAGAAGGGCGTTGCCGTCATATTTGTCGGCGAGGATTTGGATGTGTTGGTATCGCTCTGCGATCGCATAATGGTCCTCTGCAATGGCAGGGTTTCGGGGATAGTCGATGCCCGCAGGACCACGAAGGAGGAGATAGGATTGTTGATGACCGGCAGTGTCGGAGGGGAGGAGTTTCAATGAACGAAAGGATGCCCCTTATACGCCTGGCCAAAAGGGAAGATTTCGAAGGGCGCAAGGTCTGGGCGGTTCGTTTCCTGGCCTTCGTCTTCGCACTCATAGTAGGCATGATCGTGTTCGGAGTCTCCGGAGTCAATCCCTTCACCGCCTACGGCGTAATTTTAAAGACTTCGCTTGGTAAGATTTCAGGTATAAGGCAGGTCATTAAGAATGCGGTTCCGCTGCTCGGAGTGGGGCTCGCGCTAGCGCCCTGTTTTAAGATGAAGTATTGGAATATCGGCGCCGAGGGACAGATTACCATGGGGGCCATGGCCGCGTCCTATTTTGCGCTGTTCTGGTATCAGAAGCTGCCTTCGGCCTTGTTGTTGATTATAATGTGCCTGGCTTCTTTAGTTGCGGGCGCTCTCTGGTCGATTATACCGGCCCTCTTCAAGGCGCGCTGGGGTACCAACGAGACGCTATTTACGCTGATGATGAATTATATAGCCATAGGCATAGTTGCATGGCTCCAGGGCGGCCCCTGGGAGGGCAAGCCCGGCTCCCAGATAATTCCGATGTTCGATTCGAAGGCTATACTTCCTAGGCTACTCGGCGTTCATATCGGCTGGGTGGTCGTACTTTTACTGACAGTGTTCATGTATTTTTACCTGACTCAAACCAAGCACGGCTACGAGATTGCGGTTCTCGGCGAGTCCGAGAGGACGGCGAGATATGCCGGCATGAATGTGAGCAAGGTAACCGCACGCACCGCTGCCATTTCGGGAGCTATATGCGGCATGGTCGGCTTTATGATTGCATCTGGTGTTAATCAGACCTTATATGCCAATCTGGCGGGAGGGGCGGGTTTTACCGCCATAACCGTGTGCTGGCTGGCCCAGCTCAATCCCTTCGGAATGATTTTTATTTCGCTGCTGCTCGCCGTGCTGAGCAGGGGCGCCAGCGGTCTTCAGACTGCACTAAAGGTCCCCGCATCCATCTCGGATATAATTACGGGGATAATACTGCTTTGTATGTTGGGCTGCGAATTTTTCATAAATTACAGAATAATCTTAAGAGGGCGCAGGCCGAGGAGGGAGGCCGTCGATGAACATTAATATCGTTGGACTCATAAAGGCCGCGGTCCTCAACGGCACACCGCTTCTCTACGGAACCTCCGGAGAGATACTCACCCAGAAGTCGGGGAATATGAATCTTGGTGTGGAAGGTCTAATGTATATGGGGGGTGCCTTCGGCTTGCTCGGGGTGCTCACATACGACAGGATGGCCGGCGCGGATGCAAGCGGAGTTCTCGCAGTCATAATCGGCCTGCTGTCCGCATTCGCTGCAGGGGTTTTCGGCGCTCTCATATTCAGCTTTCTTACGATAACGCTTCGCGCGAATCAAAATGTTACGGGTCTGGCCCTTACAATATTCGGGACGGGTCTGGGGCAGTTCGTCGGCGAGCAGATGAGGCTTAAGATAGGCGGAAATATATCGATATCCAATGCGCTCAAGGGTGCTTTCGCGGATCCGGTGCTTCCTGAGGCTCTTCAGAAAATTCCCGTGCTCGGAGAGATACTTTTTTCCTACAATATTTTTGTGTATATAGGCATCGCGATAGCGGTGGTGATGGCTTACTTCATGGACCATACGCGCAAGGGGCTTCATCTGAGGGCCGTCGGTGAATCCCCCTCGACTGCGGATGCCGCGGGAATAGATGTAAGCAGGTATAAATATTTTGCCACCGTGATAGGCGGAGGAATTTCCGCGCTGGGCGGCATGGTCTACACGATGACTATAGCCGGAACGGTCTGGAATCATACCGCACTTTCCGGCGAAGGCTGGGTGGCGGTCGCCCTCGTCATATTCTGCCTCTGGAGGCCGCTCAACGCTCTTTGGGGTTCGGTGCTCTTTGGAGGTTTGATGATAATGTATCTGAGGGTTCCGCTGTCGTTTATACCTTCTCAGATTTACAAGATTCTGCCGTACATAGTAACGGCTTTGGTGCTCGTCGTGGTGTCCATGAGGCAGAGAAGAGAAGACAGGCCGCCCGAATCTCTGGGCTTACCCTACTTCAGAGAGGAACGCTAGACGGAGTATTTACAAGAATGTGAAGGAACAGCACTCGAGAACTTCAGTTTTTCAGAATGGCGTATTCGGGTGCTTTTTCGAAATATGCCTATCGAAGATTTTGGTGATGAAGATGATTGAGGTAATAAGAGGCGAACTTGCGGCGGAATTGCTCTTTCCGAGGAATAGAAATGCGCATAAGGGTGATTTCGGCAGGGTGCTGGTAGCGGCGGGAAGTCCCGGTATGGCGGGTTCAGCGGTACTATGTGCCAAGGCTGCCTTCAAATGCGGCGCGGGTTTGGTGAGCGTGGCCTGCGAGCGCGAACTTTTTGTTCCCCTGCAGTGCAATGTCCCCGAGGTAATATGCCTGGAGCGCAAGGATGTGGAGCTTTCGCGTTTCGATGCCGTCGCGGCAGGTCCCGGAATCGGAGTTTCCAAGAAATCTTACGATATGGTGATGCACATTCTTACCGAATTTAAGGGTCCGGTAATCTTGGATGCGGACGGGCTCAACTGCCTCGCGCATTACGGTCTGCCCCGTGTTACGGATATTAGCTGTGAATTGACGATAACTCCTCATTCTGCCGAGGCGGCAAGGCTTCTTGGCCTTGCTCCGCAGGACGTTGAGGGGAATCGCGAGGAATGCGGGAGAGAACTCAGTCGAATGCTGAACTGCGTCGCCGTCATGAAGGGGGCGGGTACTCTCGTCGTGAGTGGCGATACGATGCTTGAAAACAAGCTCGGTAATCCCGGTATGGCGACCGCGGGGAGCGGCGATGTGCTTAGCGGAACCATACTTGCCCTCGCTGGAATTGCGTGCAGGAGCAGGCGCGATTTTCCGCGCTGGCAGGTGGCGGCCGCCGGGGTGTATCTGCATGCTCTTGCGGGGGACATTATGGCGCGAAAGCTTGGAGAGACAGGTCTGATGGCCGGAGATATCGCTCAGGGAATTGCATTTGCCGCCGAGAGTCTCAATCCTTTAAGGAATTCTGATTTTATGTATTAAGATGTGTATAAATTTTCGTCTCTCTTTGCCGCGTGGATATTCTTCAGAAAATTACTGCAAATAATTGACAAAAATTAAACAAAGTATATAATTTTATGTGACGGCATTTGCCTTCAGGTACTTATAAAGGAGGGTATTATGACATTTGTGCAACTTGAAATTAAAGACCATGTGGGCATACTTACGATAGACAGGCCGCAGGCTTTGAACGCTCTCAACACTGAAGTCCTCGGGCAGTTGAGCAAGGCTCTCGACGAGCTGGATCTGGATAATTTGCGTTGCCTGATCGTAACCGGGGGAGGAAACAAGTCCTTCGTAGCCGGTGCGGATATAGGCGAGATGAGCGATCTCAGCAAGAAACAGGCAGAGGTATTCGGAAAGCACGGAAACGATGTGTTCAGAAAACTCGAAACCCTTCCGATTCCGACGATAGCAGCCGTAAATGGCTTCGCTTTGGGGGGGG
>JAAZLU010000004.1 GCA_012799165.1 Clostridiales bacterium | reverse complement strand
CTCATCACCAAACGTAGCAGAGCACTTCTCCGCCAACTCCGAGCTTTCTGGCTTCCTTATCCGTAAGAAGTCCGCCGGAAGTGGAGATTATCGCAATTCCCAGCCCTCCGAGAACTCTCGGTAACTGGTCGGCCTTCACGTAAACCCTCAGACCGGGTTTTGAAATCTTTTTAAGCCCGCTAATTACTCTTGCCTTATCGACACCGTACTTCATCGTAACTTTGATGGTGCGGCGTGAATCCTCCTCCACCATCTCATATCCTCTGATATAGCCTTCCTTGACGAGAATGTCGGCAATGTTCTTCTTCACCTTGGATGCGGGTATATCCACCGTCGCATGCCCTGCGGTGTTGGCATTTCTGATTCTCGTAAGCATATCGGCTACAGGATCTGTCATCGTCATGATTAAGTACCTCCTTTCTCCAATTATTACCAGCTGGCCTTCTTTACGCCGGGAATTTCTCCCCTGTAAGCCAACTCTCTGAAACAGATACGGCAGACACCGTACTTCCTTAAATATCCGTGCGGTCTTCCGCAAATCTTGCAGCGATTGTAGGCCTGTGTGGAGTACTTCGGCTTCCTCCTCTGTTTGACCTTCAGAGATGTCTTTGCCATCTTGCTCCCCCTCCTACTTCTCAAACGGCATGCCGAGCATTTCCAGAAGCGCATTGGCTTCCTCGTCGGTCTTCGCCGTGGTTGTAAATACGATATCCATTCCTCTTATCTTCTCGACATCGTCGTAGACGATCTCGGGGAAGATGAGCTGTTCCTTAACTCCCATCGAATAATTGCCGCGCCCGTCGAAGGAGTTTCTGCTGACGCCCTTAAAGTCGCGAACGCGCGGAAGGGCTATCGAGAAGAGCTTGTCCGCAAATTCGTACATGCGGTCACCGCGAAGGGTCACCTTGCAACCCACGACCATGCCCTCTCTGAGCTTAAAGTTGGCTATTGACTTTCTTGCCTTGGTTATGACCGGTGCTTGGCCCGCGATTGCAGCCATCTCGGCCACGGCCTTGTCTAAAAGCTTAGGATTATCCTTGCAGTCTCCGAGCCCCATATTGAGGGTAATCTTTGAGAGCTTAGGAATCTCCATTACATTATCATAGTGAAATTTCTCCTGCAGCGCGGGATAAACTTCGTCGACATATTTTTGTTTAAGTCTTGCTGTCATGGTTTTCCTCCTCTCTCTAATCTATAATCTGACCGCTCTTCTTGGAATATCTCTTCTTTACGCCGTTCTCTATCTTGTAACCTACGCGCGTCGGGGCCTTAGCCTTATTGTCGTAGTACATGACGTTCGATACGTCGATGGGGCCTTCCTGCTTTCTTATCTCAGCGGGGATCCCCTGCTTCGCCTTGGCGTGCTTCATTTGAATGTTCACACCCTCGACGATGACCTTGCCCTCCTTGGGCATGGCCACGAGCACTTTGCCCTTCTTTCCCTTGTCCTTGCCTGTTATAACGAGGACGGTATCGTTCTTCTTAATTTTCATACTATGTCCTCCTTACAGCACTTCCGGGGCGAGGGACACTATCTTCATGTAGCCCCTCTCTCTAAGCTCCCTGGCGACGGGTCCGAATATACGGGTTCCGACGGGGTTCTTGTCCTCGTTGATGATGACGGCCGCGTTCTGGTCGAACTTTACATAGCTTCCGTCGACCCTTCTGGCACCCGTGGCGGATCTGACTATGACAGCCCTCACCACCTGACCCTTCTTGACCACTCCGCCCGGAGTAGCATCCTTGACGGCACATACGATGACGTCGCCGATGTTTGCATATTTGCGGCCCGTGCCGCCGAGAACCTTAATGCATAGGAGTTCCTTTGCACCGGAGTTGTCGGCAACTTTGAGCCTGGATTCGCTTCGAATCATCTTGTGCCTCCTTACTTAACCTTCTCGACCACTCTCACGAGTCTCCATCTCTTGTTCTTCGACAGAGGTCTCGTCTCCATGATTCTTACCTTATCGCCGATCTCACACTCGTTGTTTTCGTCGTGAGCCATGAATTTCTTCGTGACCTTCGTGGACTTACCGTAAAGGGGATGGCGCTTGGTCTCTTCGGTCGCAACGACTATAGTCTTGTCCATCTTGTTGCTGGTTACGATGCCGACCTCTGTCCTTCTCTTGTTTCTTTCAGACATCTTCGCTTCCTCCTTTCACTATTTGCCCGCGGCGCTCAGTTCTTTTTCCCTGAGCACGGTCTTAACTCTGGCGATATCTCTCTTTATCTCTCTCATCTGGAGAGGATTTTCAAGCTGGCCCGTAACATGACGGAATCGAAGATTGAACAATTCCTTCTTGAGCTTCAATTCCTCGGAAGCGAGCTCCGCCTGACTCATACTTCTTATCTTGTCGATCTTCATTATGATTCACCACCCTTTTCCTGCTCGGCCTTGGATACGACCTTGCATTTTACCGGCAGCTTGTGAGATGCGAGTCTCATGGCTTCTCTTGCGGCCGCTTCATCGACTCCGCCTATCTCGAACATCACCCGGCCCGGCTTGACGACCGCTACCCAGTACTCGGGAGCACCCTTTCCTGAGCCCATGCGCACTTCTGCGGGTTTCTTCGTCACCGACTTATGAGGGAATATCTTTATATATACCTGTCCACCACGCCTGATGTATCTCGTCATCGCTATACGCGCGGCCTCTATCTGGTTTGCGGTTATCCACGAGGGCTGCATCGCCACCAGGCCGTACTCACCGTAGGTGATCTTATTGCCCTTAGTGGCTATTCCCTTCATTCTTCCTCTGTGGAGCCTTCTGTATTTAACGCGCTTCGGCATTAACATAGCATGAATCCCCCTTCCTTATTCTTCTGCAGGAGCGGAGGTTTCCACTTCGCTTACAGATATCACTTCTACTGCAGGCTCAGCAGGCTTTGCGGAACGCTTGCGGGGGTTCACGAACTTTGTAGCAGGTTTCTGCTCGAACTTGCCGCCCCTGCGGTCCCTTCTGCTGCGGTCGCGATCGCCACTGCGCCTGTCTCTGTCCCTACGACCGTCTCTTCTGCCGCGGTCCTGGCGCCTGCCTTCCTTCTCCTCGGGTATGGTCGGGATGAGGTCCTTCTCGAGGACTTCGCCCTGGTTAATCCACACCTTGACGCCTATGCGTCCGTACTGGGTATCGGCCTCGGTAAAGCCGTAGTCTATGTTCGCGCGGAGCGTGTGCAGGGGCACATTGCCCTCCGAATACTTCTCGCTCCTGGCTATCTCGGCACCGCCCAGGCGCCCGCTGACCATAACCTTTATACCCTTGCAACCGGCTCTCATGCTCCTCTGAATCGCCTGCTTCATGGCTCTTCTGAAGGATACTCTCCTCTCCAGAGCCTGAGCGATATTCTCGGCGGAGAGCTGTGCATCCAGCTCCGGCCTTCTCAGTTCGACTATGAGGAGCGTAACGCTCTTTCCGGTCATCTTCTCCAGCTCTCTTTTAAGCTGGTCTATTCCGTCTCCGCCGCGGCCTATTACCATACCGGGCTTCGCGGTGAGCACGCTGATGCGCAGTTCGCCTTCAGCGGCTCTCTCTATTACTATTCTGGAGACTCCCGCAAGGTAGAGTTTATGCTTTATATAATCCCTTACCTTGTT
>JAAZLU010000046.1 GCA_012799165.1 Clostridiales bacterium | reverse complement strand
TGAAATTTCAGCCAATCAAGCTCAAGAGCCATCTCCATATACCTGAAATCGGTCAGGATTACCGCTTCTTCCCCGCTTATCCAAAGAGCGCAGTCGTCGCCCTTCTTCCCCGTAAAATACGAGACGTTTGCGGGGTGGCTCACATAGAGCCCGTCGATATGCTTTTCGGCAATCGCAGAGCGAAGCGCGTCGATTCTCTTTTCGTATTTATTTTTCAATTCGAACCGCCTCTCCAATTATTCCGTATATATCGCCAACCACCTGAGTATAGGCCATCTCCGCCGCGAAGAATTCCGCGACAACGGGATCCGTGCTCGCCGCCGCGTAGAGTTTCTGAATCGGCTCGAGCATCTCGTTGGAGACATTGTCCTGACCGAGCATCATCTGAGTCTGAAGCTCCAAGCTCTTCTCCTGCAGGTCCTTAACCATCTTGGCGCGATCCTCGTTGGCATCGACTCTCTCCTTGGCCGCAATGTAATTTTTGTATTGGTCGGTCTCCTTCAGGGAATATGCCAACTCTCTTGCAATGTCGTAAACATTTCTCATATCGATCTCCATTCCGCCGCCTTATTTCGCAGCACGTAATTGTTAAATATTCGACAATTTATTAAGCTAAATCTCCATAAATACCGGAATTATCACCGGGCTGCGCTTCATGGTTCGGTATATGTGGTTGCGCAGTCTCGCTCGGCATTGTTCCGCTATGGCGTCCACATCGCGAACCCCGCTCCTTATGCACTGGACTATAACATCCTCGGCAATCTGCCTAAGTTCCTCGAGTATATCTCCCTGCTGCTTGGCATAGACAAATCCTCTGGAAACTATCTCGGGCCTGCTCGCAAGATGCCCTTCTTCGAAGCTTGCAGCTATTACTATAAGCCCGGCCTCCGAGAGATACTTCCTCTCGCTTAGCACCGAGCTTCCGACATCGCCTATTCCGAGCCCGTCCACCATGACACCGCCCGCAGGCAGCGTCTCCTTGAGCTTTACAGCCGTATTCTTCGTAAACTCGAATATCTCTCCGTTTTTAGCTTTTAAAATATTATGTGCTTCCATGCCCATCTCTGTCGCAAGTTCCGCGTGCGCGTAAAGATGCCTCATCTCGCCGTGAACAGGCATAAAGAATTTCGGCTTAAGGAGCGTTAGTATAAGTTTAAGCTCCTCTGCTGCGGCGTGTCCCGAAACATGCGTGTCGGCGATATCGTTATAAATAACTTCAGCACCCTTCTCCATCAGCGCGTTTACGACATTGGATACCATCTTTTCGTTGCCCGGAACCGCAGTTGACGAAAGTATAACCATATCTCCCGGCCTGATGCTCACCTGCTTATGCATATTATTGGCCATACGCGTGAGCGCGCTCATGGGCTCGCCCTGGCTTCCGGTGGTGATTATCACAAGTTCACTGTCCTTGATGTTTTTAATTTTTTGAATATCCACCAGGGTTCCCGCAGGAATGTTCAGATATCCCAGGTCCTTGGCGAGAGCTACCATGTTCTCCATGCTCCTGCCCGAGACCGCAACCTTCCTGTCGTTGGCTACAGCGGTATCGACAATCCTCTGAACCCTGTGGACGTTCGAAGAGAAGGTCGCAATAATTATTCGCTTTTTCGTATTCGCAAATATATTGTTGAGCGTCAGACCTACGACTTTTTCCGAAGCGGTGTAGCCTTTTCTTACGGCGTTCGTACTGTCGGACATCAGCAAGAGAAGCCCGCGGTCCCCTATGGTTGCCAGTCTCGCAAAGTCAATCGGATCTCCGTCGACCGGCGTAAAGTCCACTTTAAAATCTCCGGTATGGAAGATATATCCCAGCGGAGTCTGTACGCAAAAAGCGAGAGAATCGGCCACGCTGTGGGTCATGTGAATGGCTTCCACCTTGAAGACTCCCAGCTTTACCGTATCCCCCGGCTTTATAACATTAAGGTCGGCATTATTTATCTGATGTTCCTTAAGCTTGTTCTTTATAAATCCAATCGTAAGCCTGGTTCCGTAAATCGGAACATTTATCGACTTCAGCAGATAAGGCACGGCACCTATATGGTCCTCGTGCGGGTGCGTTATCACCAGTCCCCTTATCCTATCGCTGTTTTCTATAAGATAGCTGAAGTCCGGAATTACAACATCTATCCCGAGCATCTCATCATCCGGGAAAGCCATCCCGCAGTCGATGATGAGTATATCGTTTCCGTATTCGAGCAGCGTCAGGTTCTTGCCGATCTCGTGAAGCCCCCCGAGGGGGATCACCTTGAGCTTGCGGCTCCTGCGCGTCCTCGTTTTATTTGATTCTGACATTATTATCTATCCTTTTTTTATATTATTATCCTAACTATTAACCCTTTACCACTATATTTACCAGCCTGCCGGGAACCGCCACGGTCCTGATTATTTCTTTTCCGGCAACTAAGCTCTTGACTTCTTCGCTTTCCAAAGCGAGAGCCTTCATATCCTCCACGTCCATTTCCACGGGGATGTTCATCTTTGCGCGAACCTTACCGTTTATCTGCACCACAATCTCCACTTCGCTCTTTACAAGCATCTCCTCGTCGCATTCGGGCCAAACCTGCACGCATACGCTGCCCTTTCCGCCCATCATCTCCCACATCTCCTCGGATATATGAGGGACGAAGGGAGCAAGCATCATAACAAGCTTGCGAGTGGCGTCGGAAAGGAGGCCTAGATTGATATCCGCAAGTTCCTTGTAGCGATATATCTCGTTCACCAACTCCATCAATGCGGCTATCGCCGTGTTGAAGTTGAAGCGTTGTTCGATGTCGTCGCTTACACGCTTTACACTGTTGTTGAGTATATATGCAAGTTGCTTGTCATCCTCGGTCTCAGGAAAATACTTCGGAGGAACATCCTCGCAGAGTTCCGCCATCTCGACGATGAGCCTATATACCCTGTTCAAGAATCTGAACGATCCTTCGACACCGGCATCGGACCACTCAAGTTCCTTTTCCGGAGGTGAAGCGAAGAGTATAAAGAGCCTGGCGGTATCTGCTCCGTACTTCTCTATAATTTCTTCAGGCGAGACAACGTTTCCGAGGGATTTGGACATCTTGCTTCCGTCCTTGAGGACCATTCCCTGAGTGAGCAGCCTTTCGAAGGGCTCCTCGCAGGAAACCATTTCCATATCGTACAGAACCTTTGTAAAAAATCTGGCGTATAGCAGGTGCATTATCGCATGCTCAATTCCTCCTATGTACTGATCCACGTTCATCCAATAATCAGCCTTCTCCTTGCTGAAAGGTATTTCCTCGTTCTTTGCATCGCAGTAACGCAGGAAGTACCATGAGGAATCCAAAAAGGTGTCCATCGTGTCGACTTCCCTTTTTGCGTATTTTCCGCATATCGGGCAAACCCCGTCGTCGAAGCTCTTAGAAGTTGCAAGCGGCGACTTACCCCTGCCGGTAAATTCGACATCGGTAGGAAGCAGAACGGGCAGATCTTCGTCCTTTACGGCTTGCCAGCCGTGCTCTTCGCAGTAAAGCATGGGAATCGGGCATCCCCAGTAGCGCTGGCGAGAGATAAGCCAGTCCTTGAGCCTGTAGTTGATTACCGCTTCCCCTATCCCCGCTTTATGAAGATCCGAGCTGATTGCCGCAATCGCATCCGCGCTCGGCATTCCGTCGTACTTGCCGGAATTTATCATCTTCCCTTCAGCTTCGAAGGCCTCCGTCAGATTATAGACATCTATTTCGGGATTTTCCGGATCTACGACCGGCACTATATCCAGCTCGAATTTTTTCGCAAACTCGAAGTCCCTCTGGTCGTGCGCGGGCACACCCATTACCGCTCCCGTGCCATAGGAGATCAAAACATAGTCGGCCACGAATATGGGCATTTCCTTATGAGTCAGAGGATTCTTTGCATACCTGCCCGTAAACACGCCTGTCTTTCCGCCCGTAGCGGCACTGCGCTCTATATCGCTCAGGTGCTGAACGCGTTCGCAGTATTCTTCTACCTTTTCCTCGGAGCCGGTACCGGCGACGATTTCGGCCAGCAGGGGATGCTCGGGGGCGATTACCATGAATGTCGCTCCGAAGAGAGTGTCGCATCTCGTTGTAAATACCCTGAGCTTCAGCTCCGTATCTATAACTTCGAAATCTATCTCCGTTCCTTCCGAGCGCCCTATCCAGTTTCTTTGCATGGTCTTAACCTTCTCGGGCCAGCCTTCGAGCCTGTCCAGATCGTCGAGCAATCTATCTGCATAATCGGTTATTTTCAGATACCACTGGGAGAGATTTTTTTTCGTCACTTCGCTGTCGCAGCGTTCGCATCGACCTTCGACAACCTGTTCGTTTGCGAGCACGGTCTGGCAGGAAGGACACCAGTTGACGGGATTTTCCTTCTTGTAAGCCAATCCTCTTTCGCGGAAGCGTATAAAGATCCACTGCATCCATTTGTAGTAGTCTTCCCTATATGTGCAGACTTCCCTGTCCCAGTCATAGGAAAAGCCTAGAGTCCTCAGCTGAACTTCCATCTCCTCGACATTCTTCGAGGTCCATATGGCGGGATGTATGCCGTGCTTTATAGCCGCATTCTCCGCGGGCAGTCCGAAGGAGTCGAATCCTATGGGGTGCAGCACGTTAAAGCCCTTCATATGCTTGTATCTGGCAAGGACATCCGCTATCGAATAGTTGCGCACATGTCCCATATGAAGCGTCCCGCTCGGATAGGGAAACATCTCAAGGCAGTAGAATTTTTCCTTGCTCTCGTCCTCGATTACCCGGAAGGCCTTGGTATCCTCCCAGATTTTTTGCCATTTCTTTTCGATCCTCTCAAAATCGTAATTCGGATTCATTCTAATTTTGCCCCTCTACATCGCTCCACTGCTTACAAAATCCAGCCTCGGACAGTCCATCCAAACCTTTTCGATCTGATATTTTTCCCTCTGAGGCTCTGTAAAAATATTGATGATTATATCGCCGTAGTCCATAAGAATCCATCCGGAATTTCCTCTGCCTTCCTGATGGCTCATCATTACGCCTTCCTCGGCTAGTCCGTCCTGAAGCTCATCCGCAAGCGAACTCATCTGACGCATCGAAGCAGCCGTGGCCACCAGAAGATAATCCGCAAATCCAGACTTTTCCTCTATGTCGATTATGATGATCTCCTTCGCCTTCTTTCCGTCCAGCAGTTTAGCGGCTAACAGTGCCAGCTCCCTACTCTTCATCTTTACCTCCGCTCTTCATCTCTTCGCGCAGCCAATCCATCGCCTCCTGCGACAGGGGGTCGTATGCGCGAGATCTATCCTTAACATATTTCTTCGTATGTTCCATAAGCTTATACAGGCAGCGGTCGATATCTTCGCTCCGCGCCATTCTTCTCATCTCATCCACGCCAGGATAGTCCCGATTTTCTTCTATCGTGTCTGCAATCTTAATCACCTTTTCCAGAAGGCTCATGCCGGGTCTGCCGGTGGTATGGTATCTGATTGCGTTTAAGATATCCTCATCCTCTACTCCGAAGAGTTCCGTCAGCTTTGCAGCCGCGAGCTTCCCGTGCTCCAGATCTCCCTCGGCCCTGCAGGCATCGTGAAACCAGGCAGCGATCTCCGCCTTCCTCGGGTCCGCGCCGAATCTTGCCGCAAGTTCCTTCGCTGCCTTCACCACTCCTACGGTATGGGCAAAGCGCAAAGCTGTTTGATTACGCTTGGCATACTCTCTTAGCCGGCCCGTAAAATCGAGATACAAGTCGTTAATGTCTATGTATTCTATGACGCTTTCGGGCATCAAGAATTTGACGGACCTGCCGTCTCTTATAAGCTTTTTAATTTCCGTAGAACTTATCTCCAGCTCCGGAATTCTAATATAACTCGCATTCAGAGGATATTTCTCTCTAAGCTCCTTTTTAGCTTTATGCAGCTTGTCCTCGTCGTAACCTCTGCGAAGCCCGATCAGAAACTTGAAGTTGCGTATAAGCTCCTCAGCCTTATGCCAGTCTTTGAGCTCAAGAAAAGAATCCGTCCCCATTATAAAGAACAGGTCTACATCCTCGCCGTACTCCTCCTGAAGCGCAGTAAGCGTATCGAAGGTATAGGACGGACCTTCTTTTTGAAGTTCGATATCGTTAATTTCAAAGTTCGGATCGTCGCCGAGCGCAAGTCTAAGCATCTCCACCCTGTGATGCCCCGCCGCCGGAGGCAATTCTTCCTTGAAGGGGTTCACATATGCGGGAACGAAGACGACGAGATTCAAATTAGCCTCCTGCCTTATCTGTTCCGCGAGTATCAAATGTCCGTAGTGCAGCG
>JAAZLU010000045.1 GCA_012799165.1 Clostridiales bacterium | reverse complement strand
GCTTTTCGCTAAAATGCGTTATAAGTTTTTCCGCGACATATATGCCGCTTACTTCGTCTCCGTGAATTCCGGCGGTAAAAAACAGATGCGGCCTTCCGTTGCCGAATCTGTGTATCTCGAACTGCGCCGAAGCGCCGCCGTCATTGATATTTATAACTTGCATGATAGACCTCCGATGTGAAAAATGCTAAAATATTTTCATGAACGAAATGCTGGATAACAAGTATTTATATATTCTCGGCAAGGTGCTGAGGCATGGCGGCAGCATAGTGCTCATATGGATTCTGATAAGGCGCTTTTCACCTGTCGGTTCCTATGCGGCCGGTTGGTTCGCTGGGCTGGCCGGGGCATCTTACCTGCTCGCAGGCTGGCTTCAATATTTAAAGAGCCGCGGTACGGATCTATCTGCTATGCTGCGCGGCTCCAAGCATAAAGAAGTCCCTTATTATCTTAAAGGGCCAGAAAAATGGAGGAAGACCCGCCTTTCCCTTAAGGGTAAGCGTCATGTGTTCAATGACGATTTTGAGAACCTGCCTCCGGATGCGCATATAAACCTGAATCCCATATCCAAGCTACGATGCAGGGCGGCTGCTTTCGCTATTCTCGGGCTCTTGCTTTTCGGACTCTCTTTTTATTGATATCATGTTTCAACGATTTTGCTGCATATGTCTAGCCCGACGCCCGTAAACGATGCGCGAGTTCCCATGTACCCTTCGGTTTTTTCGCTTCTTGAATACTTTAGAACGCAGAGCCATGTAGTTCCTTCAACATCGTATACCACAGCGCCTTTTACGAAGCGCCTGTCTTTGCTATCGATGTACATACTCGAATCTTCAGCTCGCAGAAGCCTTTCGTCGATCATTTTGTCGAAGGAGGGGCTGTTTATAATACCATTGTTCACATAATCGGGATGATAACCTTCTTTTTCGGCCGAAATCTTTGAAGCGAAATGGAAATTCATTTCCGGCAGATTCAGGCTGTCTCCTCTCTGAATGGCACTTAGCATTACTCCCTCAAAGCATCCGCGTCCCGTCTCTTTTGCATTTCTGCAGTCCGCAATGTAGATGCTCGAACTGCCGACGACACTTATATGACCGTTATCATATATCAAGGCGGTATCTTCGGATACCGCATAACCGATGCGCTGTCCTTCACGATTCGAGATACAGGCTTTGATGAGCCTGAGAAGTCTCGGCCTCTTGTCAAAGTGCTGATCGACTACACCTTCTTTAAAAAATCCCAGTCCTTTGTCGAGCACGAGCGGCTGGCAGGGATTTTCAATTTCGCAGAGAGCATCGTAATCGCTATAGTCGAGAATCTCATCACTCGCAAGCACCCCTCTGTTATTGCCGTTTCCGATCATCGCCCGACTCATTATCGCGGCGCCCGCGCTGGAGCCGCCGATTACGCCTCCGTTTTGGTAGATTTCCCTTAGCCTCGCAAGCAATTTTGTGTCGCTTCCGTCCGGTCTCAACAGGCATCTGTTTGTAAAATACTGATCTCCGCCCGTAAACCATACACCGTTCACGCCGTCCAGGGACTGTTCGAGGCCTTCGAAGTCACCGGTCATGGCGTTGAAGCCCCTCTCGTCCTTTACATGCTGAGCGTAAAGGGGAATGAGGCTCAAATTCTCTTCCGGAAAACCGAGTTTCGCGAAATCTTGCCTGTAGGAGCGGAACAGTTCGTCAGGTCCTTCTCCCGATGCCGTAACAATAAAGGCGATTTTACTGTCTACGCCGCCTGCTTTTTCTATAAAGAGAGAAAATATTTCTTCTTCGCTGCGGTTCACGCCGCCGCCTACTATTATAAGTGTACCTTTCATCGTTGACCTTTCGCCGGGTAAAAGCCGGGACTATTTTCAGTAATTCTTCCTATATACTTCAAGTTCGTTTTCGTTGCCCCATATGAAGTGCCCCGGCACCACTTCCGCCCAGAAGGGCTTATCCTGCGAGTAATCGTGCTGCTGCGGATCGTAAACTACCAGCTTTTTATGACGCTCTATATCCGGATCCGGTACGGGTGCCGCCGCGAGCAGGGCCTTGGTATAGGGATGAAGGGGGTGAGCGAACAGTTCCTCCGTTTCCGCAAGCTCGACTATGCGCCCCTTGTACATTACGGCGATCCTGTCGGATATGAACCTTACCACGCTTAAATCGTGGGCTATAAACAAGTATGTAAAGGCGTTCTCTCGCTTCAGCTTATTGAGAAGATTTATCACCTGCGCTCTTATGGATACATCCAGAGCCGATATAGGTTCGTCGGCCACTATAAATTTCGGTTCTACGACCAAAGTCCTCGCTATACCTATTCTCTGGCGCTGGCCACCCGAAAACTCGTGAGGAAAGCGTGTTACATATTCGGGAAGCAGCCCTACGCTCCTCATGGCGTTCGCAACGATATCGCGCCTTTCGTTTTCGCCGGAGAACATATGGAAGTTGTAAAGTCCCTCGGAGATTATATATTCGACCTTGGCGCGCTCGTTGAGGGATGCCATGGGGTCCTGGAATATCATCTGAGCGCTCTTGCGGAAGCGCCTCAAATGATCGCGGCTGAGCTTCCGGTTTACCTGCTCTCCGTCGAAGAATATTTCTCCTGCGCTGCTGTGGCACATTTTAAGTATTGCTCTTCCGACAGTGGTTTTGCCGGAACCGGATTCTCCGACCAGAGAAAAGGTCTCCCCCTCGTGTATGTCGAAGCTCACATCCTTTACGGCGCTGAATTCCTCGCGACCGAGCTTGAAATTTACCGTGAGGTTCTTCACCGACACGAGCTTCTTTGCATTGGAGAAATCCATTGCAGCTGCAGGTTCCGCCTTTTCGTCATCCGTGGAAGTCTCGAGTTCTCGTCTGTACTCGGCGGCCTTCTCGGAGAGCAGCCATGTCTTCGCATAATGGGTATCGCTCACTTTGAAGAAGGGCGGCTCATACATGTAATCTATCTTCATTGCGTCCGGGTTTCGGGGCGCAAAGGCATCTCCCTTGATCTCCTTATAGAGATTGGGAGGGGATCCCTTTATGGAATGAAGGTCTTGGCCCTTTATGCCGAGCTGCGGAAGCGAAAGCAGAAGAGCTTTAGTGTAGGGGTGTTTTGCATCCTTGAATATCTCATTTGCGAGGCCGTATTCGACTATCTGACCGGCATACATAACTGCAACCCTGTCCGCGACATTGGCTACAACGCCGAGGTCATGGGTTATGTATATCACGGACATGTTCAGATCCTTCTGCAAATTTTTAATGAGGTCGAGTATCTGCGCCTGAACCGTCACATCCAGTGCCGTGGTCGGCTCGTCGCAAATCAGTATCTCCGGACGACAGGCTATGGCTGTCGCGATTACGACCCTCTGGCGCATGCCGCCGGAAAACTGGTGAGGATACTGTCCGTATCTCTTTTCCGGGTCGTGTATGCCGACCTGACGCAAGAGCTCGATGGCTTCCTTTTTTGCCTGTTCCTTGTCCGTTCCGAAGTGCCAGCTTATTACTTCTCTAATTTGTTCTCCCACAGTCTTCACCGGATTAAGGCTCGTCATGGGATCCTGAAAGACCATGGCAATCTTTTTGCCCCTTACGGTCAACCATTCTTCTTCCGTCTTGTATCCGGATAGTTCCGTGCCGTTCATCTTTATGCTTCCGCTCTCAACCCGGCCGTTCTTATCCAGCATGCCAATGAATGACTTGGTAAACACGCTTTTGCCGCATCCGGATTCACCGACTATTGCCAAAGTCTCGCCTTCGTAGAGGTCTATGGAAGCTCCTCTCACAGCCGTGAGTATCTGTCCTCTCAGATTGAACTTAATTATTACATCTTTTGCTTCAAATATCTTTCCGCTCATTTCCGCACCTCCCTATAAATGATTCTTCGGATCCGATGCGTCCGCGAATTTATTTCCGATTATGTAGAAGGATACCGTTATAAAGCAGAGTATGAGCGTCGGGAATATCATCTGGAAGGGATAGACGAGGAAGGCGCTCCTGCCTTGATTTACCAGATTTCCAAGGGTGCAGAGGTCCGCGGGAAGTCCTACGCCTATGTAGCTGAGGAAAACTTCCGAACCTATGGAGTAGGGTATAGTCAGAGCTGCATCCATTATTATCAGGCTCACCAGGTGCGGAATTACATTGCGAGATATTATTCGTCTCGTGGGGGTCATGAGGGCGACGGAGGCGATATTGTAGTCGGCCTCTCGCTGTGCAAGTATCCTCGTTCGAAACCACCTGGCCTCGCTTATCCAACCCGTGGCTACAAGTGCAATTATTATGGTTATTATGCTCGGCTTCATTATATAGGCTATGAGCACCAGGTATATGGTGCTCGGTACATTCGTCAGCGTGTTATAGATGGCAAACATTATGTTATCGAGCTTTCTGTAAAAGCCCCACAGCGCTCCTATTATTACGCCCAGGCCGACTTCAAACACGGCCACGGCCACGCTCAGAATCAGAGAGGTTCTCGTGCCGAACCATACTCTGGCCCAGATATCCCTTCCGACGCCGTCCGTGCCGAAGGGATGCTCGGCAGATGGTGAAAGGTTCCATTGCGACGGCGAAAGCGAAGGAGTGTAGGGGTCCAGATCGGTTATCGTAGGGTAAATTATCGTATAAGTTACGAGCAGTACCATTAGTGTGACGGCTACTTTTACCGCCGGACTTTTAAAGAATGTCCTGATGGTGCTTCGCCAATAAGAATAGTTGGAAAAGCCCGTATCTTCGACCTTTTCTTCGATGAATTCCGCCCTTGTAAACAGTTCATCGGGCAGCGAATTTATATTCATTGTCAATTCTTTCATATTCGCCTCCTAATCGTTGCTGTCTACGAGCTTTATTCTCGGGTCCACGAAGGATACGAATATATCCCCGAGGAATACGCCGAATACGGACAGTGCGCCGTACAAAAGAACAAGTATCTGAACCATGGGATTGTCCATGGCTTTTATCGATTTTATGAGAAGTCCTCCGGTTCCCGGTATTGCATACATGCTCTCTATTACCAGGGAGCCCGAGAGCATGAGGAGGAAATCGGAGGGGAGATTTATCGCCATCGGAACTATAGCGTTCCGGAACACATGCCTCCACATTATGTAATTGCGAGGCAGGCCTTTTACGCGGGCGAACTTGATATAGTCTTTG
>JAAZLU010000044.1 GCA_012799165.1 Clostridiales bacterium | reverse complement strand
TCAAGCCTTCCCGCAATCATCAGGCAGGATAGCAATATCTTCGAAGCGGGGGAATAAAATCCGAAGTTCATAGTTGGCCCCACGGCTTCGAAACCGGGGCCGATATTGCTCAGGCAGGCTATCACGGAGCTTGCGGCGCTTACCATGCTCACGCCTTCCAGCGAGATTAACAGTGTGGAGCCGGCCATCGTCATCAGGTATAAAATTACGAAGGATGCCACACCCGATACTGTGTCGGCGGATACTATGCTGCCTCCGATCTTTATGGGCATCACAGCCCTGGGGTGCAGCCTTCTTGAGATTCCTCGCTTTACAAGCTTGATTATGAAGGCCAGGCGGATCACTTTAAGGCCACCTGCAGTCGAGCCTGCGCAGGAACCGATTATCATTAGCAAGAAGAGTATAAACCTGCAGGAATTGGGCCATAGATCAAAATCTGCCGTGGCATAGCCCGTGGTGGTCATTATGGAACTGACCTGAAAGTATGAGTATCGGAAGGCTTCACCGATGCCTCCGTAGACATTATTTATGTAGAGCATCAGTGCTATAAAAGTTGTGCTTGCGGCGATGATTCCTAGGTATAAGCGCAGTTCGAAATCCTTAAACATCTTCAGGGGTGTGCCTTTTGCAATGTTGTTGTAGAGAGAGAAGTTGATTCCGCATAGCATCATGAAGAGCGCTATTACCATCTCGAAATAAAGATTTCCGAAGGCTCCGACGCTGGCGTTGTAGTTCGAAAAACCTCCGGTGCCTACGCTTCCGAAAGTGTGGAGTGCGGCATCGTATAGGCTCATGCCGCCGGCAGATAAAAGCACGATCTGGAGTATCGTCATTACGCTGTACATCTTATAGAGCTTCTTCGCGGTCTCGTTAGTCGTGAAGCTTATCTTATCCATGGTGGGACCCGTGGTCTCGGCTCTCATTATCTGTCTGCCGCCTATGCCCAGTCGCGGAAGCAGGGCAATCGTGAAGACCAGAACTCCCATCCCGCCTATCCAGTGGGTGAAGGATCTCCAAAAGAGAACACTCTTGGATAGAATCTCCACATTGCTCAGCGTAGTGGCGCCCGTCGTCGTAAATCCGGATGCGGCTTCAAAATAAGCGCTTGTGAAGTCTGCTATGCTTCCCGTCATTAAAAATGGCAGAGAGCCGATGAAGGACATGCCCATCCATGTGAGCGCGACTATAAGAAAGCCGTCGCGCATCTTAAGGGCGCTTCCGTCGGGAATCCGGATGGAATGCGCGAAAAAAAGGCCCGCAAGCAGAGTCGGCAGACCGCATATCAGGAAGGCCTTCATGGAAGAATATTCCCCGTAATATGCGCTGACCGCAGCGGGCAGGAGCATGGCGGCTCCGACGACCGCAGCGGCTGCGCTAAGAGTTTTTAAAACAGGTTTTTTGTTTATGAGCATCGCTTTTCGAACGCTTCTCGATCAGTGTTTAATAAGGCTTTGAAGATGCGGTATGGCGGAAAGAAGAGAGAGAATTATCACCCTGTCTCCCGCTTCGACCTGTGTGCTGCCTTTCGGTATTATCATATCCTTTCCTCTGCGTATCGCAGCAATGAGCACTCCTTCGGGGATATCGAGCGCTAATAGGGTATCTTCGGTGAGAGGCATACCTTCTTCCGCCCATACTTCGATAAATTCCGCCTGGCCTTGAATAATTTGGGAAAAAATAATGATATCATCTTTTTGGATATGTCGCAGGATATTTGATGCGCACATATCCACGGGATTTATTATCATGGATACACCGAGGGTTTCCATAAGGGAGGCATAGCTGTTTCTGCTGACTTTTGCTACGACATCCTTGATATTCATCTGCTTGGCGGTCAAGGAGAGGAGCAGGTTCTCTTCGTCGAATCCCGTCACCGCTACGAAGGCGTCCATATCGGCGATATCTTCGTCCTGCAGGAGGTTCATGTCCGTCGCGTCTCCGTGGAGTATGAGCACCCCGTCGAGTCTCGCGGAGAGCCATTCGCAGCGATCTCTATCGATCTCGATAAGCTTTACCGCAACTCCGAAATCCGCGAGTTTTTTTGCGAGGAAATATCCCGTGCCTCCGCCTCCGGCTATCATGACGCTGGAGAGTTCGCTATGAACACGTTGCTCGCGGACCTTGTTGCTGATTTCGTTGATGCGCTTATTCGAGCCTATTACATAAAGTGTGTCGTCGGCCTGAAGGATGGTGTTTCCGTTAGGGATGATTATCTTACCGTTTCTGGAGACCGCTGCGATCAGAATATTATCGAGGACGCGCGGCAGATCCTTAAGTTGCAGGTCTATGAGGGCTGGCATTCTATTTACGTTAAATTCGAGTATGCTTACATCTCCCGCGGAGAAGCGTCCGTCTTTGAGGGTGTACTTCTCGGTAAGGTATTTATAAATTTCCGATGCGCAGGCCATGTCCGGATTGACGATATAGTCAATTTTTTGAGCCTTCATCGCAAAATCGAGCTGTTCCACATGCTCTGGTGAGCGCACTCGCGCTATAACCTGGGGGCAGCCGAGTTCCTTTGCGAAGTTGCATATGACCATATTGCGTTCGTCCTTGTCCGTCGCAGCTATCAGGAGATCGTAGTTCCAAATCTCCAGCTCGGAAAGAACATCCACCCGCTTCGCATTCGCGTTTACGGTCAGGATATCGTAGCGGCTTCCCACCCTCTGGATGGTAGCCTCGTCCCTATCTATTAGAGTTATGTCGTACCCGCTTCCAAGCAGGACTTCGGTAATTGCGAGGCCTAATTTTCCAGCCCCAACTACAACTATTTTCATATAAGTCAGGCTCCCCTTCGCGCCTTATTCGTCATCGTTATCGTCTTGGAATTTTTCGTCGAAATCGTCTATCCGGTTATAAAATTTTCCGTTATTATCTATCACAATTATATCACAACCATAAAGCTCAAGTATGTTATAATTACTAATATCTTATAGCAAGGAGGATATCGGATGAGCAAACCCATCGTTGCCGTGGTCGGGCGTCCGAACGTCGGCAAATCCGCATTTTTCAACAAAATAGTAGGCGAGAGGATCTCCATAGTCGAGGACACGCCGGGAGTTACCCGGGACAGGATTATGGCAGAGGCGGAGTGGGTGGGGCATAAATTTTTCTTGATTGATACCGGCGGAATCGAGCCGGAAACCAAGGAGATTATTCCTGCTCAGATGGTGTATCAGGCGGAGATCGCCATGGATATGGCTGATGTCATAATATTCATGGTCGACGGCAGAGAAGGCATAACCGCCGCTGATAGGGAAGTTGCCGATATTCTCAGAAGGAAGGAAAAGGAACTCCTCCTTGTGGTCAACAAGGTGGACGGCCGAAAACTTCCCGACGGCTTCTACGATTTCTATGAGCTCGGCATAGGCGAGCCCATTCCAATCTCCTCGACCAATCAGCTGGGTCTTGGAGATCTCCTCGACGAAGTGGTGGCGCGTTTCCCCAAGTCCGCAGAGGCGGACGATTACGATGACGACATAAAGCTTGCCATAATCGGCAAGCCGAATGTCGGCAAATCCTCGATAATCAATGCTCTTCTAGGAGAAGAGAGGGTGATAGTCAGCGACATTCCGGGAACCACCCGCGATTCGATCGATACCCCTTTGGAGAGGGATGGAGTGAAGTATACGCTCATAGATACCGCGGGGATACGGAGGCGCAGCAGGGTTTCGGACGATGTCGAAAAATATTCGGTGGTTCGCGCAATTGCCTCTATAGAGCGCTGCGATGTTGCACTGCTTGTGCTCGATGCCGAGGAGGGGGTCAGCGAGCAGGACAAGAAGATCGCGGGTCTTGCTCACGAAGCGGGCAAGGGCATTGCTATTGTGGTCAACAAGTGGGATTTGCTCAGCAAGGAGACCGACACCATGAGGGATTACGAGCGCAGGGTAAAACAGGAGCTTAGCTTTATGGATTACGCCCCGGTTCTCTTTACATCGGCTTTGAAGGGTCAGCGCCTGCCGGCACTTTTGGACACGGCATTTGCAATTTCTCAGATTCGCAGCATGAGGGTATCGACGGGCCAATTAAACGCCCTGATTCAGGATGCGATGCTCATGAACAGCCCGCCTTCTGACAAGGGTAAGAGGCTCAAGATCTATTACGTCACCCAGATAGGGGTAAAGCCTCCGCTATTTTCTTTCAGCGTTAACGACAGGACGCTGATGCATTTTTCCTACTCGCGCTACCTTGAAAACAGGATACGCGATGCCTACGGCTTTGATGGAACTTCCATTAAGTTTGTGTTTCGGGAGAGGAGGGGTGAGCAGTGATATTCAAGGTTTTTGCTGTGATTCTCGCCTATTTTCTCGGAAATATTTCTCCCGCGATATTGTTTAGCAAGGCTCGCGGCGAAGACATTAGGACCAAGGGCAGCGGCAACCCCGGAACCACGAATATGCTGAGGGTTTACGGCAAGAAAGCCGCCGCCGCGACGCTGGCGATCGATGTCTTAAAGGGAGTGGCTGCCGTGCTTGCAGGAAGGGCACTCGGTGATGAGAAGGTGGCTTATATCTGCGTCGTGGCCGTGGTTCTCGGCCATATGTGGCCCCTTATGTGGAAGTTCAAGGGTGGCAAGGGGGTAGCTACGAGTCTCGGAGCCTGCCTTGCCATATCGCCACTCATGGGAATTGCGGCCTTAATGGCAGGCTGCGCCGTCATTCTTTTAACGAGGATGGTTTCGCCCGGTTCGATAGTCGGAGCCATCGTATTGCCGATACTTACCCGAGTATTTTGCCCGGATTTTTTCCCGTATGCTGTGCTGCTTGCGATATTGGTAATCATCAAGCATAGCAGTAACATTAAAAAATTGCTCAAAGGTGAGGAGTCCAAGATCGACTTCAGCAAAAAGTAGCCTCACCTTGGGCATCTACAAGGACGATAGGAGTATATTATGTATGTTGCATTCATCGGCGCAGGAAGCTGCGGAACCGCTTTTGCAAAGGTACTGGCAGGCAGTTCACATAAGGTTTGTCTGTGGGACAGGGATACCGAACGTCTGAAGGATATCGCAGAGAAGCGGGAGAATATAAAACATCTTCCGGGGGTTAAATTACCTCAGGAGATAGAATTTATTACGGAGATGAAGGATTGTCTTAAAAATGCCGATATGGTGGTCTTCTGCGTGCCTGCACAGGCATTCAGGGTCAACTACCAGCTGGCGCTTCCCTTTATGCACGACGATGCCATCGTCGTCAATGCTGCGAAGGGCATAGAAACCGCATCGCTGTGCAGGCTCTCGGAGATAGCACTTTCAATAAAGCCCTCGGTTCGCTATGCGGTGCTTTCGGGTCCCTCTCATGCCGAGGAAGTAGGGCGGGGAAGACCCGCGAGCCTTGTCGCAGCCAGCTACGACGAACGGGTCGCTCGCATGGTGCAGGATGTCTTTATGAGCGAAACCTTCAGAATTTATACTTCTGACGACGTTATGGGCGTCGAGCTCGGAGGGGCACTCAAGAATATAATCGCGCTCGGCGCGGGCATAGCGGACGGTCTGGAGTACGGCGATAACGCGAAAGCCGCGCTGATGACCCGGGGCTTGGTGGAGATGATACGTCTTGGCGAGAAGCTCGGAGCGAATCCCGCCACCTTCCACGGACTTTCGGGCGTGGGCGATCTTATCGCGACTTGCTGTTCCGTTCACTCGAGGAACAGGCGCTGCGGGGTGCTCATCGGAAAGGGCGTAAGGGCCAAGGATGCGGTCGAGCGCATGGGGGCGGTCGTCGAGGGAGTATATACCTGCGAGGCGGCCTACGATCTGGCAAAGAAATTGGATGTTGAAATGCCCATAACCGAGGCGATCCACGCTGTAATACACGGCGAGACTGACCCTAAATCCGCAGTTCACATGCTGATGACGAGGAGCAAAAAGTCCGAAAATCCACAGGAATCCGAAGGCGGCGATGAGTAGAAGTTATCATATCATCACTTTCGGCTGCCAGATGAACGAGCGCGATTCGGAGACGCTCGCCGGCATGCTGGAGGCTTTGGACTATGTTTATAGCGCGGATGCAAATTCCGCAAATATTGTAATTCTCAATACCTGCAGCGTGCGCGAAAATGCGGACAACAGGTTCTTCGGAATTCTTGGAAGCTTAAAGCAGAGCAAGCGCGAAAATCCCTCCAAGATTATTTGCGTCTGCGGCTGCATGATGCAGCAGAAGCGGATAGTCGATATTCTCAATAAGAAATTCCCCTGGGTAGTTATTGTCTTCGGCACCCACAATATTTCGGATTTTCCGAGCTTGCTCGAGAATGCCTCGAATGCTCGTCGCACTGTGGTTGAGCTTCGAAAGGATGGCGGTCCGATAGTGGAGGATCTTCCCGTTCGAAGAAAGCACGAATTCAAAGCCTTCGTTAATATCATGTACGGCTGCAACAATTTTTGCAGCTACTGCATAGTGCCCTATACTCGCGGTAGAGAAAGAAGCCGCAGGCCGGCAAATATAATTTCGGAGATAGAGGAGCTGGCGAAAGGCGGCTGCAGGGAAGTGATGCTGCTCGGTCAGAATGTAAACTCCTACGGAAAGGCGCGCTACGAGGGCGCTTATTGCAGTGCCGACGAGCTGGGAGGAGGAATCGATTTTGCGGGATTGCTCCGCAGAGTAGACGAAATAGAAGGCATAGAGCGCATACGCTTTATGACCTCTCATCCCAAGGACATGTCCAATAGTTTAATCGAATGCTTCGGGAGTCTTAAGCATCTGTGCAGGGCTCTGCATCTTCCCGTTCAGAGCGGGAGCGATCGCATACTTAAAGCCATGAACCGCTGCTACAGCGCGGAAGAGTACCTTCGAAAGGTCGAAGCCCTACGCGCGGTCTGCCCCGAGATAGCAATTAGTACAGACATAATAGTAGGCTTCCCCGGCGAGACCGAGGAAGATTTTGAGCGAACTTTGGATATGGTTAAGGCCGTCCGTTACGAATCCGCCTTCACTTTTATATATTCTATCAGGCAGGGTACGCCGGCCGCGCTCATGGAGAATCAGGTTCCGGAAGAGCTAAAGAGCGAAAGATATCAGCGGCTCACCGAGCTGATACACGAGATACAGGCGGAGATAGCCGCCGGATATCAGGATAAGCTGCTAAAGGTTCTGATAGAGGGACCGAGCAAGACCGATGCATCCGTTATGACGGGCCGAAGCGAGAGCGGAAAGACCGTCGACCTTAAGGCCGATGCTTCGCTGATCGGGCAGATAGTACCTGTGCGCATAATCAAGGCCCAGACCTTCTCCTGTTATGGCGAGCTCGTTTAAAGTATATCCGAAATCAATCTTCCTATTCCCTGCTTCAGCCTTATCCACAGGCTGCGCTTTGCGTAGATTGCGGGCGTCAGCTGCGTGGAGTCCTTCATATCCTGAATGAAGGAATCTTCCAGTTCTAAAGCCAAGTCGTGGTCGTAGAGCACCGCGTTGGTTTCGAAGTTGAGCTTAAAGCTTCTTATGTCGAAATTCGCTGAGCCCACCGAACTCACTTCCCCATCGACGGTAATCATCTTGCAGTGCATAAAACCGGCGTTGTAGATATAGATCTTTACTCCGCTTTCCATCATCTCCGCGGCATTGTAGTAGGTAACCCAGTACACGAAGGGGTGGTCGGGCTTATTCGGTATCATTAGACGCACATCGACGCCTGAGAGCGCCGCCGTCTTCATCGCTTCGAATATGCTCTCGTCTGGTATAAAGTAAGGGGTCTGGATGAATACGCTCTTCTTGGCGTTGGCTATCAGTTTGAGGTAGACTCTCTTTATTTCCTCCTCGTCTGGATTTTCCGGACCGGAGGAGACTATCTGTATGCCGCAATCTCCCGGGGGCTGCAGTATCAGGTAGTCCGAGCTTTTATGCGGAAGGACCTCCTTGGTGGCACAGTTCCAGTCAAGCTTAAACCTCTCGTCTATGTCGCGGACGCATCCTCCCTGGATTCTCAGATGGGTGTCTCTCCATCCTGAGAATTTTCTCGATTTGCCTATGTACTCCTTGGCGACATTCAGCCCTCCGATATAGGCGGTCTCGCCATCGATTACGACGAGCTTACGGTGATTGCGATAATTGAGCCTCAGATTTATCTTGAATATGGTCGGAGGGAAGAAGAAGGCGGCCTGTCCGCCTGCGTCCCTGAGCTCTTTGAGGTGCCGATCGCGTATTTGATTCGAACCGAAGGCATCCAGCAGGAGCCGCACCTTCACCCCTTCCCGCGCCTTGCGGGTGAGGACTTCCAATACGCGCAGACCTACCTCGTCGGGTCTCATTATGAAATACTCGAAGTTTATGTATTCCTTCGCATTTTCCATATCCTCGTGGAGTTTATCGAATTTCTCGATACTCTCGATGAACACGTCCACATGGTTGTTTTGAGTATAGCGGGCCAAGGCATGGTTTTGATTCATATATATCAGGTCTTTCCACTTTTCCCCGGCGGGATTTGCATGCGTGAACCTCCCGTAGTTCATATCGTCCATCTGGGCGCTCAGTTCCTTGCTCGATTTTTGTATCTCGAAGTAATTGCCGTGATACAGTTTTTGCCTGGTTATATTCTGGGACAGGAAGATATATAAAAATATACCGAAGCCCGGCAGGAGATTCAGAACCATCAGCCAAGCCAGAGTTGCGGAAGGACTTTTTCTTTCCAGAAAGATTACTCCGAAACTGAGGATGAAGTTAATCAGATAAATCACCCCCAGCAGGGCTGTGGGTGATTCTATAAAAGATCTGAAAAGTTCTAAAGCGGATCTCATGTTATCGGGCCTCGGGTCGGAATGCCTTCGCTATTCCAATACTTTGAGGGCTTCCCTGAAATCTTCCTCGCTCATTGCGCCGTCGACGCGCTTTACCATACGGCCCTCCTTAAAGAACAGGAAGCAGGGTATCCCGAGCACTCTGTTCTGTATGGCAAGCTTTCTGTTTTGGTCCACATTTACCTTGTAGAAGCCTATTTTATCGGCCATCTCCGCAGCCAGGGCATCGAAAATCGGGGTCATGGCCTTGCAGGGCCCGCACCAATCGGCGTAAAAATCTACCACCGCAGCGTTCTTAGCGGCGAGAATTTCTTCAAAATTTTCTTCGTTCAGATAAGTTGTCTTTTCCATCTTAATACCTCCTTTGTGTTAAAATATTTTATCATGCGCTCTAAACCATTACAAGTCGGTGGAAAGGCGAAAAAAAAGATGGTACAATGGTCCTTACCGGGAGGGGTAAATGAAGAGATTTTTTAATACGAGAGTGCTTTTGTTATTTGTGGTTTTGCTCATGGCCGGGCCGGGCGCAGCATTGATGAGCGCCGGATTGAAGGGCGTGGCTAATTGGGTGATGGACACGCTCACGCTTATACCGGGAATCATCGTGGCTCTGTCCTTCCACGAGTTTGCGCATGCCTGGGTGGCATGCAAATGCGGAGATCCCACCTCTAAGATAATGGGCCGCTGCACTTTGGATCCTATGGTTCATGTGGATCCGATGGGGCTCATCAGTCTTATGCTTATACGATTCGGCTGGGGTCGTCCGGTTATTGTAAATCCGGCAAATTTTAATAAGCGCAGAAGGGACAGCATACTGGTGAGCGTGGCGGGCGTTACGATGAACTTCATCGTGGCCTTCGTATTCGCCTTGCTGATACAGCTGCTAATAAAAATTTGGCCGGATATGCTATTCAGCAAGATGGGAGGAGTAGTCTTCGACATACTCTATTCGACCGTGGTAATCAATCTGTCCTTGATGCTTTTCAATCTTCTGCCGGTGCCGCCGCTCGACGGCTTCAATATAGTTACGGAGATATTCAATCTGGGAGACAGCAAGTTCCACGATTTCGTATACAAAAACGGCTTCTTTATACTGATGCTCCTGATACTCTTCGATGTGCCGAGCTTACTGTTGAATAGACCCCTTATAACGATTTTAAAGTTCATGATGAATATATTGTAGAAGGTAGGAATTATGAAAAATATTAAAGATTACACCGATTATGCAGTTGAAAAAACTTGCGAAATACTGGCCATCGATAGCCCCAGCGGCTACACCGCCGATGTGGCGGCGTGGACGATGAAGGAGCTCGAGGCTCTCGGATACGAGCCGCAACTCACAGTCAAGGGCGGGGTTACCGTGGACATCGGAGGAGGAAAGGATGCGAATAATGCCGTGATGTTGCTCGCTCACTACGACACCCTCGGGGGGATGGTCGCCGAGGTTAAGAAGAGCGGAAGGCTTAAGATTACAAATATCGGAGGTCTTAAGGCCGCCAATACGGAGACCGAAAACTGCAAGATCATCACCAAATTTTCCGGAGAATATGACGGAACCCTGCAACTGATTAACGCTTCCTGCCATGTAAACGACGACTTTTCGAAGACCGAGAGAAACTTCAATACCACGGAGGTCGTAATAGATGAGGATGTCGAGGACGACGAAGATGTCTTCGCTCTGGGTATTCAAGCGGGCGACTTCGTCTGCTTTAATCCGCGCACCGTGGTGACGGAGAGCGGGTACATAAAGAGCCGTTTTCTCGACGACAAGCTTTCGGTGGGTATTCTGCTCGCCTATCTCAAATATTTGAAGGATAATAAAAAGAAGCCCGGTCGCAGGGTTTACATCAATTTCACCTGCTTTGAGGAAGTGGGTCACGGCGGAGCTGCCTATTGCCCCGAGGGGGTTACGGAAGGAATCTGCATAGATATGGGCTGCGTCGGCGAGGGTCTTAAGTGTACGGAGAGGATGGTTTCCATCGCCGCAAAGGACAGCTCCGGACCTTATCACTACGATGTCGTAAAGGGCCTGGAGGCGGCCGCGATCGAGGCTAAACTCGATTACGCCGTCGACGTATATCCCAGCTACAGCTCGGATATGTCGGTCGCGCTGCGGGCGGGTCACGATATAAAGAGCGCTTGCATAGGGCCGGGGGTTTACGCTTCTCACGGATACGAGAGGAGCCATAAGGAAGGCGTGAGGAACACTCTTGCGCTGATAGAAGCATATCTTGCTTAAAGGGGAGGGAAAATGGAAAACAGATTTGTAAACTATAACTACAGACCGTTTAGAATAGTTCGCGAGAGCGGGACGATGATAAGGGCTTTGGCGCGCCAGGCACTCAAGGGCAGGTGGCTGGAGGCCTTTGTCCTCCTGCTCGCGGCATGGGCGATATCGTCTCTGCCTTCGTATCTGGCAGCGATTCTCGATATTCAGTGGATTAATTTTATTACCGGTATCTACAGCATAGTGATTTCCGGGCCGGTCTCTCTGGGGGTTTCCTACTATTTTCTGAAGCTCTTCCGTCAGAGACCTGCTCAGATTTCGGATCTGCGCTATGGGTTCGAATATTTTTCTAAGGCGCTTTTACTTTATTTGAGCATGGCCATCAGGGTATTCCTCTGGTCGCTTTTGTTCGTAATTCCGGGAATAGTCGCGGCGTTCAAGTATTCCATGGCGCCTTACATACTGGCTGACGATCCGAACAAGAGTCCGAGCCAATGTCTGATGGAGAGCACAATGATGATGACGGGGAACAAGATGAATTACTTCCTTCTTCTACTCGGCTTTATAGGTTGGGCTATACTCGCTTCCATACCCCAGAGCTGGATCGGAGTTAAGGCTGTTGAAAGATACAACGATTCCTATTTCTATTTCCGGGATCCTCAAATTCTTGTGCAGATTATCAACGATACCGCATACAGTCTGAAGGGATTTATTGCGACTCTTCCGGAGTTCTTCGTCAGGGTTTACATACTGGTGTCCACCGCTTGTTTCTACGATCTGGCAAACGGAAACCTGATGGTCGGTGGCTTTAACTACGGGCCTGCTTCGGGCTCCGTTGAAAATCCCTACAGCGGAGAGAGCGTGCCTTTCAGGGATGTTCCTCCGCAGACTGCAGCGGATAGCGAAGATAGTCCGGGTGAGGGCGGAGAGAACTGAGGATGATTATGAAGGATGCGGCAATTTCCGAGAGCGGGAAAAAATTTGTACCTCTGCTCTTCG
>JAAZLU010000043.1 GCA_012799165.1 Clostridiales bacterium | reverse complement strand
GCCGGCCTCGTCTCCGTAATATACGCAGGGAACGCCCGGCATTGTATATTGCAGGCAGGAGAGCATCTTCAAGCGGGCTTTTGCCTGCGCATACTGCTCCTCGTTAAGATCGAGCGCCGCGCCCTTCGGTACAAAGCGACCATCATGTCCGCGCTGGTCTTCCTTGGCGGGAGTATAGCCTCCGAGAACGGACAGAATTCGATGACAGTCGTGTCCGCCGATGATGTTCAAAGAGCCGTAAAATGCCTCGGCGGGATAGTTTTCCTGCAGGCTGCGCATCTTCCTGCAGAACATCTCCGCGCTTTCTTTACCGATACAATAGTCGATTGCGCTGTCACGGAAGGGGTAGTTCATGACTGCGTCCAGCTCGTCGCCGGCAAAGTAGCGGCGAAGCTCGCCGTAACTGTGTTTATTGCTGGCATCCTCCCAGACTTCTCCGATTAAAAGATTCTCTGCATCTTTTTCCTTTAACGCGCTGCGAATATTTTTGATGAAGGAATCCGGCAGTTCGTCCGCGACATCCAGGCGGAAGCCGGAGGCTCCCAACTCCAGCCAGTTTTCCAGAACACCTCCCGGGCCGCAGATATAGCTGTCGTAAGTGGGCTCCGTCTCTTCCACATTCGGAAGATCCGTCACGCCCCACCAACACTCGTAGCCGGGAGGCTCATCCTTAAAGCGATACCAAGCTCTATATTTGGAGTCCTCGTGAAGCCAGGCTCCGAGCTCCTTCGGATCCTCCGGGTTTTTGATTGCAAAATTTTTATAGTTTCCGTATTTGTCAAAGTATATGCTGTCCGCTCCGGTATGACTGAACACGCCATCCAGAATAATGCGGATGCCGTTTTTGCGGCATTCTTCGGCCAGACTTCGGAATGTTTCGTTATCTCCCAGGAGCGGATCTACCTGCATATAATCGGCGGTATCGTAGCGATGATTCGATGTGCCCCGGAAAATCGGGTTCAGGTAAAGGGCGGTGACGCCCAGAGATTTAAGATAGGGAATCTTTTCCCGGATGCCGTTCAATGTTCCACCGAAAAACTGCCAGTCCGTAACAGCTCCGCCTTCACCTCTTATGTAACGCGGAAGAGCATGCCAGTCTTCCTCGAAAAAGCGGCTGGCCTCCTGCCATCCTTCGGGAAGCAGTGCTGCGGCTTTTCTTTCCTCGAAATCCTCGCCCCGAGCAAAACGATCCGGGAAGATCTGATATACAAGTCCGTTCTTGTACCAGGAAGCTGCCTTAAAAGGATTGTGCACCGTAATCTGAAAGGACGGGGGCTGACTGTTTTCGTATATGCAGCCTTCGCCGCCCAGGGATTCCGGATTGTTGCCGTAGCAGATTACCTTGTTGCCGTAATTCAAAACAAAAAAGTACCAGAGTATGCAAGGATTCTCCGGCATCTTAATCTTAGCAGAAAACAGGGCGGCACTTCTGCTCATCGGAATCATGGTCTCGCCGCTTTGGTTCTGCCATAAACGAACGGCAGCTCCTGCGCATCCGGGCGCATAGATATTCAGCGTTACCGTTTCTCCGCAAGTTACCGCACCGAAGGGCTGCCGGTATCTTAGATCTTGAGAATTATGACGAATCTGCATACGGATCACCTCCGGAAATCTTTTTTGCTTCGGTCGTCAACTCTAATCATCATCTCAATTACAGGAATCTTATTAATCTATATAATCTCTCGATATAGCTTCCTATACTCTCTCGCCGAGGCCTTCCAGGAATAGTCTTCCGTCATCGCCTGCTTCTGCATAGCTCTCCAGCGGCGCTTGCGATTGAACCATATATCCAAGGCGCAGTCGACAGCGTAGAGCATATCGTGCGCATTAAAGTTAAGGAACGAGAAGCCGTTATTTTTGTGGACGGTATCCTTAAGTCCTCCCGTCTCCCGCACGAGCGGAAGAGTTCCGTAGCGCATGGCGATCATCTGCGCAAGGCCGCAGGGCTCAAAGCGCGAAGGCATCAGAAGCACATCCGCGCCGGCATACATCCGCCGAGCAAGCTCGCCGTCGAACTTAATGGATGCGGAAAATTTCTGCGAGTCGATATCGGCATAATACAAAAAGGCATCCTCGTATTTTTTATCGCCTACGCCTAAAACTGCAAACTGCATGGAACGCTGCTGAAATTCCGGAAGCAGATAGTTCACCAGATCCAATCCCTTCTGCTCGGTAAGGCGGCTGATGATTACAAAGAGCGGAATATCCTTATTGAACTCGAGCCCCAACTCCTCCTGTAAAAGAAGTTTGTTCTTATGCTTTTTCGCAAGAGAGGAGGCGTCGTAGTTTAGCGGTATTTTCTTATCCTTCGCCGGATCCCAGACTCTATAATCGATACCGTTTAAAATTCCGGACAGCACATCTTTTCGCCTGTTGAACAGCCAATCCAGGCCTTCTCCATAATACGGCATACGGATTTCCTCCGCGTAGCTCGGGCTGACTGTCGTAATCCGGTCGGAATAAATAACTGCACCCTGAAGATAGTTCGCCGTGTGTTCATCACTTAAAAGCTGAGCGGCTGCGGCTGTATTTTCGAGGCCGCAGATGTCTCCGATTACAAATTCCGAATATTTTCCCTGATATTTCAGGTTATGTATCGTAAATACTGTTTTGATGCCAGCAAATTCTGGAATTTCCTTATATTGCTCCCTTAACATGACCGGAACAAGCGCCGTATGCCAATCGTTGCAGTGGATAATGTCCGGAATAAATTCGTCCGCATGCAGGATAAATTCCAGAACCGCCTTCGAGAAGAAGGCAACCCGTTCACCGTCATCAAACTCCCCATATACATTATCCCGCTTAAAGTAGTATTCGTTATCCAAGAAATAATACATAATGCCTTTATGCTTTAAACGGAACAGACCGCAGTATTGATTGCGCCATCCGAGCGGCACGGAAAAAGATGTAACAAATTCCATCTTCTTAACATATCTTTCCGGGATGGCGGAAAGCTTCGGCAGTATAACCCGGACATCGAAAGCAGAGGACGAAACTGCCCCGGGAAGAGAGCCCGCTACATCCCCCAGGCCGCCGGTTTTTACAAAAGGAGCCGCCTCAAATGCGGCAAATAATACTTTGATCAAACAATCTGTCCTTTCTGCACATAGTACGGATTCTGCACCGTGCCTTCCACCCGCACATTTTCCATAATGTGCACTCTTTTATCGCAGATAAAGTTGTTTAAGTAAGCACCCTCACTGACTATGCAGTCCTGCATCAGCACGGAGTTTTTAACCTTCGCACCTTTATGGATGTGAGAACTTCTGAAGACTACGCTGTTTACCACTTCCCCTTCGATTATCGAGCCGGCTGCAATCAGCGAGTTGTGGACTTTCGAAGAAGAAGAATAGAATGTCGGGGCTCTATCCTGTACATTTGTATAGATTTGATTGCTCGGATTGAAGAGAGCCTCCCGAATATCGCTATCCAACAGGGAAAGGTTGCCTTTTAAGTAGTCGTGCATATTCTCGATAACGATTACTTCTCCCTCAAAATCGTATCTGCCGACCTTTGCATCGCCCAGGTGCTCGTCTATGATTGTCCGAAGTCCGAGAAAATCTAGATTGCCGAACCATGAGGCGATATCGATCAGGAAGGAGCGATTTATGATAGCGCAATCGAGGGGGATATCTTTGTCGCCCTTGAGCGTATAAGCGACAGTCAGATCGTCACCGCTATGTTCATGTTGCTTAATCATAGACTCAAAATTCATGTTAAAGACTTTATTGACCCCGCAAAGGATTACATAGTCCGCGTTGTCGTAATCAATAAAACGGAAATTTGAAATAATGTCTCTTAAAAGAAACTTGTCCGCATTATTTTTTCTGCCGTAAACAGTTCCCGGCAGCATAAACAAGCTGTTTGTTTTACGTCCGAAGCCCCATGCTTTTCCGGCTCCGATATGGTCAATCAGAG